>NZ_JAWLDS010000048.1:0-22419 GCF_041686535.1 Aquicoccus sp.
GGCGCGCTTGCGATTGTCATGGTCGAAATTCCACTTGCCCCCCGCCGGTTTGTCGCCCTCCATCATCAAACCGGTCTTGCGCCGCATCTCGCGATAGAACCATTCCAGCCGAAATTCGCGGCGCCCCTCGGCCCATGCTTCGAAATCTTGCAGCGAACACAGAAACCGGTCATCGGGCAGCATCCGCACCGGCAGCGGCCCCTCCTCCAGCGCCGCGATCACCCGCCACTCACCGGGATGCGTTACGATGACTTCGCCCGCCCCGGTTTCGTCGGCACGGCGCAGCAATTCGCCCATGATCGTGCCCGCGTTGTCCGGATCATCGAGCCGCGTGTAAATCACGTCGCGCCCGAGCTTGCGCAATTCATCCGCAAAATGCCGCATCGCCGCGAAAATCAGCGCAAGCTTTTTCGGATGGTGCGGCACATATTCCGCCTCGTCCGCGACCTCGGCCATCACCACCACGTCGCCCGGCCAGGCCTCCTGCAGGGCCGAAAGGTCATGCGAAAGCTGATCGCCCAGAACGAGGATCAACCTCACCAGACCACCCTCTCGCCCTTCCAGTCGAAGAACCCGCCGCTGTCATCGGGCCCCAACCCGTCCAGCACGTCCAGCAAATGCGCCGCCGCCTGCGCCGGCCTGTGCTTGTCATGCCCCGGAAACCCGGCGGTGAACGCGGTCGCCACCGTGCCCGGATGCAGCGCCACGCAAATGCTTTGCCCGTGCGTGCGTCCCAGCTCGATCGCCGCCGTATGCACGATCTGGTTGAGCGCCGCCTTGGACGCGCGATATGAGTACCACCCCCCCGCACGGTTGTCCCCTATGGACCCCACCCGCGCCGAAAGCGCCGCAACCACCGCGCGCCGATCCCGCGGCATGAGGCGCGCGGCGTGGCGCAGAACCAGCGCCGGCCCGATCGCGTTGACCGCGAATTGCGCCGCCATTTCCTCGGCCCCGACCTCGCGCAGCGCCTTTTCCGGCCGCGCCGACACCCCGGTCAGGATACCGCTCGCCACGAAAATCATGTCGAATCCCGGATCGAGCGGTCCCAACACCGCCTCAACAGTCTCCGGTCGCGCGAAATCGAGCCCGTCGCGACGCGACAGCCCTTTTACCGCAACGCCTCGCACCGCGAGCGTTTCGCAAATGGCCTGCCCGATCCCGCCGGTGGCCCCGATCACCAATGCTTGTTCTGTCATACCTTGATTACGCACCCGATCCCGGTCTGGGTCAAAAAACATGCAGATCAGCACTTTTCATTCGCGATTCATGCCTTATAGTCCGGCATCATGATGACTCGGGGCCATATCACCGCTGTTGCACGCGATCCGCGTGCCGCTTCGCTTGCCCTGCTCCTTCTCCTTAGCCGCCTCTGAGCGTGCCCTTCGGCGCGACCGCTCAGAGGATGGTTTCCGCGCCCGAACGCTAAGGAAAAACGAAAGAGACCCGAAAAATGACCGATACGATCCCTCAAGACCGCGTCTTGATCTTCGACACGACTCTGCGCGACGGCGAACAAAGCCCCGGCGCCACCATGACCCATGACGAGAAGCTCGAAATCGCCGAGATGCTCGACGACATGGGCGTCGACATCATCGAGGCCGGCTTTCCCATCGCCTCCGAAGGCGATTTCCGCGCGGTAAGCGAGATCGCCCAACGCTCCAAGAACGCGGTGATCTGCGGCCTCGCCCGCGCCAACCCCACCGATATCGATCGCGCATGGGAGGCGGTGAAACACAGCAAGCGACCGCGCATCCACACCTTCATCGGCACCTCGCCCCTGCATCGCCAGATCCCCAACCTGACAATGGACGAGATGGCCGAGCGGATCCACGACACCGTGACCCAGGCACGCAACCTCTGCGACAATGTGCAATGGTCACCGATGGACGCCACCCGCACCGAATGGGATTATCTCAAGCGGGTGGTCGAGATCGCGATCAAGGCTGGCGCCTCCACGATCAACATCCCCGACACCGTCGGCTATACCGCCCCGGCGGAAAGCGCCGATCTCATTCGTCGCCTGATCGCCGAGGTGCCGGGCGCCGACGCGGTCGTCTTTGCCACGCATTGCCATAACGACCTGGGCCTCGCCACGGCCAACAGCCTGGCCGCCGTCGCAGGTGGCGCGCGCCAGATCGAATGCACCATCAACGGCCTGGGGGAACGCGCAGGCAACACAGCACTCGAAGAGGTCGTGATGGCGCTCAAGACCCGCCATGACATCATGCCATGGTCCACCGGCGTCGATACCACCAAGATCATGGCGATCTCGCGCCGCGTCGCCACGGTCTCGGGCTTCCCGGTGCAGTTCAACAAGGCGATCGTGGGCAAGAACGCCTTCGCCCATGAATCGGGCATCCACCAGGACGGCATGCTCAAGAACCGCGAGAATTTCGAGATCATGCGCCCCGAGGATATCGGCCTCGCCGCCTCCTCGCTGCCGCTGGGCAAACACTCGGGCCGCGCCGCGCTGCGCGACAAGCTCAAGACCCTCGGCTTCGACCTGGCCGACAATCAACTCAAGGACGTGTTCGTTCGCTTCAAGGATCTGGCCGACCGCAAGAAAGAGGTGTTCGACGACGACATCATCGCCCTGATGCGGATCAGCGAGGACGCCGCCCATGACCGGCTGCAACTCAAGTCGCTCGCCGTGACCTGCGGCACCGCCGGCCCCGCCGAGGCGACCATCGTGATGGAGATCGACGGAGAGGAAAAAACCGCCACCATGCAGGGCGACGGCCCCGTCGATGCCAGCTTCAAGGCCGTGCGCGCCCTGCACGCGTCGGATTCGCTGCTCCAGCTCTACCAGGTCCACGCCGTCACCGAAGGCACCGACGCCCAGGCCACCGTGTCTGTACGGCTCGAAGAAGGGGGCAACATCGCCACCGGTCAATCCGCCGACACCGATACAGTGGTCGCCAGCGTCAAGGCCTATATCCACGCCCTGAACCGCCTTCTGGTGCGGCGCGGCAAGCTCGGCCAGGATGTCAAGGAGGTCAACTACCGCGACGTGGGTTAGGCCCGAGCGCCCCATGACAGATCACACGCGCCCCGGTCATGGGGCGCGTGTCCCGGGCAAACAGGACGTCGATCAAGACCGGCTCAACTGTCGTAATCGATCGCGTGGCGAAGCTGCTTTTCGAACTCCAGCGCCTTTCCTGTGCCCAGTGCCACGCAATTGAGGCAGTCATCGGCAATCGAGACGGCAAGCCCGGTCTGCTCGCGCAGCGACAGGTCGAGATCGCCCAGCAGTGCGCCCCCCCCTGTGAGCATCACCCCGCGATCCACGATATCGGCGGCAAGGTCCGGTGGGGTGCTTTCCAGCGCGGTCATCACCGCCTCGCAGATCTGCTGAACGGGTTCGGACAGCGCCTCGGCCACCTGGGCCTGGCTGATCTCCGTCTCTTTTGGCACACCGGTCAGAAGATCGCGCCCTCGGATCTGCATGGAACTGCCGCGCCCGTCATCGGGCATCCGCGCCGTGCCGATGCTCGTCTTGATGCGTTCGGCGGTGGATTCACCGACCAGCAGGTTCTGCTGACGCCGCAGGTAGTTGATGATCGCCTCGTCCATGCGGTCGCCACCAACCCGCACCGAGCGGGCATAGACGATATCGCCAAGGCTGAGAACCGCCACTTCGGTCGTCCCGCCCCCGATATCCACGACCATGTTCCCGGTCGGATCGGTGATCGGCATTCCCGCTCCGATGGCCGCCGCAATGGGTTCGGCGATAAGCCCCGCGCGCCGCGCCCCCGCGGCCAGGACCGACGAGCGAATGGCCCGTTTCTCGACCGGCGTTGCCCCGTGCGGGACACAGACAATGATCTTGGGCTTGTGAAAGGTCGATCGTTTGTGAACCTTGCGGATGAAATGCTTGATCATCTCTTCGGCAGTGTCGAAATCGGCGATCACGCCTTCGCGCATCGGCCGGATCGCCTCGATCGAACCGGGGGTGCGGCCAAGCATCATCTTGGCATCCTCACCCACGGCCAGGACCTTCTTGACCCCGTCCTTGACGTGATAGGCCACGACCGATGGTTCGCTCAGGATCACGCCCCTCCCCTTGACGTAGACCAGCGTGTTGGCGGTGCCGAGGTCGATGGCCATGTCGGAAGCAAAAAGGCCGGGCATTTTATCGAAGATCGACATGAGCGTATGGCACCCCGTTGATTAACTGAAATCGGCCCGCGACTCGGAAGAGCGCGCGGGCCTCTTTGTATAGGCGGGCGGGTCCTTTTCCGAAAGGGGGGATTCCGGAGGCATCGGCGCGAAACTGCCGTAAGGCGATATCCGGGCGCGATTGCGCGCTCACATCTATCGGGATAAGCCACGGCCAAGGCCCATCACGGTCGCAAAAGGGGGCGCGGATGCTGTCCTATCAACACATCTATCATGCCGGCAACATGGCCGATCTGCACAAGCATGCGCTGCTGGCCACAATGCTGGCGCAGATGGCAGCAAAGCCCAAACCGATGAGCTATATCGAAACCCATGCCGGGCGCGGCCTCTATGATCTGGACGCCCCCGAGGCGCTCAGGACCGGCGAGGCGCAGGCCGGGATCACCCGGGCGCTGGGCGCGGGATGGTTCGCGGCGGATCAACCGTTGATGCTGGCGCTGACCATGGTGCGGGCCGAGGCGGGGCCAGACGCCTATCCCGGTTCACCCCGGATTGCGGCGGCGCTGCTGCGCCCTGGCGATACGATGCACTTGGCCGAATTGCACCCGGGCGAACATGCCGCGCTGATCACGGCGATGCGGGGCACGGGCGCGCGCATCTACGGCCAGGACGGGTTCACGATGGCGCACTCCATCTGCCCACCCGAACCACGCCGCGGGCTGATGCTGATCGACCCGTCATGGGAGGTGAAAAGCGATTACCAAAGCATCCCCGCGGCCATCACGAAACTGCACCGCAAATGGAACGTGGGCGTGATCGCGCTCTGGTACCCGATCCTGCGCGACAACCGTCACAAGGCGATGCTCGACCGGCTTCGGTCCGGTTTCGTCGAGGCGCTGTGCTCCGAGGTCTCCTTCCCCCCTGCACAGGCACGGCACGGCATGATCGGATCGGGCATGTTCGTCATCAATCCGCCCTGGCGGCTGGCCAACGAAGCAAGGCGACTCGAACAAGTTCTCGCCAGATGAAACCTCCGGCTCACCCCGGCATGCTGCATGATCGTGATCGCCTTGCGCAAACGGACCCCGCGCCAGTGGGGATTTTGGCGGGGTCGATGTCGTGAATTGCCTCGCATGCGGCGCTGCAGCGAAACCAGCGTGGCCTGCCGCGTGCGACATTGATACGAGGGAGGGCAACCTTCGGCGCGAAAGGATGTTGCATGATTCAGG
The DNA here is from genome assembly GCF_041686535.1 of Aquicoccus sp. NCBI lineage: Bacteria > Pseudomonadati > Pseudomonadota > Alphaproteobacteria > Rhodobacterales > Paracoccaceae > Aquicoccus > Aquicoccus sp. Next base: position 5,352 of record NZ_JAWLDS010000048.1, read on the forward strand.
TTCTATCCGGGGTCTGGGCCCTTCTTCTTGGCATCGTGCTCATCATGCTGGGCAACGGGATGCATTTCACCCTGATCGGCCTGCGTGGCGGGATCGAGGCGTTTTCGGCCGCGGAGCTGGCCATCGTCACCTCCGGCTATTTCGTCGGGTTCCTGTCTGGGGCGCGCCTGACCCCGATCATGATCCGGCGCGTGGGTCATGTGCGCGTCTTCGCGGCGCTGGGCAGCTTCATGTCAGCGGGGCTGATCGCCTTTCCGCTTCTCACCGAACCCTGGGCCTGGACAGTGCTTCGCATCCTGATCGGGTTCTGCATGTCCGGGATCTTCGTTGCCGCCGAGAGTTGGCTCAATCACGCATCCAGCAATGAAACACGCGGCAAGGTGCTCTCGGCCTACATGATCGCGCAGACACTGGGCATCGTCGGGGCGCAGGGTTTGCTCACGCTGGGCGATGCCGCGAACTCGGCGCTCTTTATCGGGGCCTCGATTCTTGTCTCGATCTCCTTTGGACCCATCCTTCTGTCGGCCACCCCCGTGCCGGCGGTCGAGGTCGCGCGCCCGATGCCCTTGCGGGACCTCTTCAGGGGCTCGCCGCTCGGGACAGTGGGCATTTTCCTGCTGGGCAGCGTCTACGCGACGCAGGCCGGCATGGGTGCTGTCTTCGGCAGCCAGATCGGATTGACGGCGGCACAGATCGCCCTGTTCGTGGCGATGCTCTTCGCCGGGGCGCTGGTGTTGCAATACCCCATCGGCTGGCTGTCCGACCGGATGGACCGGCGCAAGCTGATCTTCGGCGCAGCCGTGCTTGGTGGAATCGCCTGCATGCTTGGCTGGACTTTCGGCGCGGGCCTGTGGGTGCTCATGGCATCGGCTTTCCTCGTGGGCGGCATGACGACACCGCTTTATGCCCTGTTTCTGGCCTATACCAACGATGCGCTCGAAACCGAGGACATGCCGGCCGCGTCCGGCGGGCTGGTATTCACCTTCGGGCTGGGCGCCATCGTCGGCCCGCTGATCACGGGCTGGGCGATGGAGATGCTCGGCCCCTTCGCCTTCTGGCTGGTTCTGGCCACGACCTTCGGGTGTACCGCGATTTACGCCCTCTACCGCATGACCCAAAGCCAGATTACCCCGGTCGAAGAAACCGAAAGCTATCTCGGGGTGCTGCCCACCGCCTCGCCGGTCACGGTCGAAGCGGCCGGCATATGGGCCGCCGAACAGGCCGAGGCCGAGCGCGAGGCAGAGGCCGAGACCTAGCTTCGGCACCAATCAGGGCATGGGCGGCTCGGGCGGTCAGGCGAACGGTCACGAACCAGCGCAACACAGGGCTGCGCATGGCCGCGGTCGGCTGCTCGCAACACGGGCCTCAAGCACTTTATCTCGCCGCGTCCTCCTCAAACCGAAAGACGCGCAACCATTTGAAAGGCAAAAGTGCCTGTCGCAACCGGTCTAAGCACCCACCCGCGGACGGGCATGGCCCTGCGTCGCGCCAACAGCGAAAGCCTGCTATGGCGTCCTCCCGGTTACCCTCGCAAGAACAGGTGACACTTTTCCCCCTCAACCCCGGCAATCCACCATGATATAGAGCCCCTGATGAAGAACGACCGTTCCCAGACCGAAGATTTCACCGGCCCGCTCAAGCGGTTGCTGGCGGCAATCGTCGTGATCGCCCTGCTCGGCGTTTTCGTACTCTGGCGAATCGATTCCCCTCGGGTCGAGCGTTTTCGCGCACAGGTGGTCGATCATGTCCTGCCCAGCTTCGAATGGGCCATGGTCCCCGTCACCGCCAGCGTCAACCTGCTGCGCGATTTCCAAAGCTACCAGGCCCTGCACGCCCAGAACCAGGAGCTGAAACGCGAATTGCAGACGATGAAGAAATGGAAAGAGGCCGCGGTGCAGCTTTCCCAGGAAAACGCGCGGCTGCTCGATCTCAACAAGGTGCGGCTCGACCCGCGCCTGACCTTCATCACCGGGGTGGTCATGGCCGATTCCGGCTCGCCCTTCCGCCAGTCGGTCGTGCTCAATATCGGGTCGCGCGACGGCATTCTCGACGGCTGGGCCGCGATGGACGGGCTGGGCCTCGTCGGGCGGATCTCGGGGGTGGGACGCCGCACCGCGCGCGTGGTGCTTCTCACCGACCCAAGCAGCCGCATTCCCGTCACCGTGCCCTCCTCCGGGCAGAGCGGGCTCCTGATAGGCGACAACACGCGCACCCCGACACTCGATTTTCTCGACAGCCCCGACATCGTGCGGCCCGGCGATCGGGTCGTGACCTCTGGCGACGGCCATGTCTTTCCAGCCGGGCTCCTGGTCGGAGAGGTCGCGATCGACCCGGGCGGGCGGATGCGGGTGCGGCTCGCAGCCGATTACGAACGGCTCGAATTCCTGAGGGTTCTGCGTCATCACGGACAGGAACGCATCGTCGATCCCGGTCAGCTGGTCCTGCCCGAGGTCTTGCCCGAACCCGATTCCCCGCTCGAACTAGGGCAGCGAGAGCAGGTGCAGGGAGACAGCGATGACTGAGATCACGCTCACCCGGCTGTGGTTGATGCGGGCACTATTTGCCGCCATTGTGCTGGTGGTGTTGCTGTTCAACCTGTTGCCGCTCACCACCGCGCCGCGCTTCTGGGCCGGGCCGGACCTGATCATGAGCCTTGCGTTTGCCTGGGTTCTGCGGCGACCCGAATACGTGCCCCTGCCGATCGTTGCGGGGCTGCTCTTCTTGGCCGACCTTGTTCTTGGGCGCCCACCCGGGCTTTACGCCGCGCTCACGCTCATCGCCTTCGAGAACCTGCGCGCCCGCGCACCGCAGTTGCGCGACATGGCCTTCACCGTCGAGTGGCTCAGCGTCAGCGCCATGATCGTCGCCATCATGCTTGGCTACCGGTTGCTTCTGGCACTGTTTATGGTGCCCGAGGCCGCGCCCGCGCTCTGGCTCATCCAGCTTCTGGCAACCGTGGCGACCTATCCGCTCGTTGTCGCCCTCACCCGTTTCGGCTTCGGGCTGCGCAAGGCCCAGCTCGGCGAAGTCAACGCGCTTGGCCAACGGCAATAGGAGGCAAGAACCGATGCGCCGCCCATCCCGCGAAACCGCCCAGAGCCAGCGTCGGATCACCCGTCGCGGCCTCTTGCTGGGCGGGATGCAGGCCGGCGTGCTGGCAACACTCGCTTTCCGGATGCGCTACCTCCAGGTCAAGGAAGCCGAACAATTCCGGTTCCTGGCCGAGGAGAACCGCATCAATATCGAGCTTATTCCACCGACACGCGGCCAGATATTCGACCGCAACGGCCGGATCATCGCGCGCAACGTGCCGGCCTATCGCATCACCATGACCCGCAAGGATGCAGGCGATGTCGAGGCAGTGCTGGCCCGGCTCGACGCACTGATCGAGCTTTCACCCCAGGACATTGCCACCGCGCTCGAAGACCTGCGCACCCGACGCGGCGATACCCCCATCACCGTCGCCGACCGCGTCACCTGGGAAGAGATCAGCCGCGTCGCCGTCAACGCCCCCGCCCTGCCCGGCGTCACCCCCGAAGTGGGGCTCAGCCGGACCTATCCGCTGGGTGCGGATTTTACCCATGTGGTGGGCTATGTTGGTCCGGTCTCCGATTACGATCTCTCGCGGATCGACGCGCCCAACCGGCTCTTGCTGATGCCGCGGTTCCAGATCGGCAAGACAGGCATCGAGGCCCACGAAGAAGAGCGCCTGCGCGGCAAGGCGGGCACGAGACGGGTCGAGGTCAACGCCGCCGGTCGCGTCATGCGCGAGCTTGATCGCCAAGAGGGCAAACCGGGCGACGACCTGCAACTCTCCACCGATCACATGCTGCAGAATTACACCCAGTCGAGGCTGGGCGATGAAAGTGCTGCGGCGGTGGTGATGGACACCGAAACCGGCGACCTTCTGGCCGTCGCCTCTTCTCCCGCCTTCGATCCGAATCTTTTCGTCAACGGAATCTCCAGCACCGACTACAAGGCTCTTCTCGAGAACGAGCGCCGCCCGCTTGTCTCGAAATCGGTGCAGGGTGTCTATCCGCCCGGCTCGACCTTCAAGATGGTGGTCGCGCTCGCCGCACTCGAAGACAACCTCATCACCCCTGAAGATACGGTGCGCTGTCGCGGCCATCTCGAAGTCGCCGACAACCGGTTTCACTGCTGGAAACGCGCGGGCCACGGCAACATGGACCTGCACACCGCCCTGCGCGAAAGCTGCGATGTCTATTTCTACGAACTGGCCCTCGAGACGGGGATCGAACGCATCTCGGCCATGGCACGCAAGCTCGGCCTCGGTGAGCGTTATGACATCCCCATGTCGAGCGTGCACGCCGGCCTCGTGCCGACCCGCGACTGGAAACGCGCGGCGCGAGGCGAGGAATGGGTCATCGGCGATAGCGTCAACGCCTCCATCGGCCAGGGTTTCGTGCTGGCCTCGCCGCTGCAACTGGCGGTTATGACGGCCCGGCTCGCGACCGGGCGCAGCGTCAGCCCGCGCATGATCAAGTCGATCAATGGCGTCGAACAACCCAGTGGCCACGGCGAACCGCTCGATCTCAACGAGAACCACCTGCGTGCCATTCGACGGGCCATGTTCGCGGTCTCCAACAACAACCGAGGCACCGCCTTTTCCTCGCGTATCCTGACCGATGAATACCGGATGTCCGGCAAGACCGGTACCAGCCAGGTGCGCCGCATCACCCCGGCCGAACGCCGCGCCGGCGTGACCCGCAACGAGGACCTGCCATGGAACCGTCGTGACCATGCACTCTTCGTGAACTTCGCCCCCCACGACGCGCCCCGCATCGCCGTATCGGTGCTGGTCGAACATGGCGGCGGCGGTTCGACGGCTGCGGCGCCCATCGCGCGTGACATCACCCTTCAGGCGCTCTATGGCGATGATCCGCCGCTCTCGGCTTACCCGGCCAAGGATCGCGCCCGGATCAGCGCCCAGCAGGAGCGGCTGCGCGACCTGCGCCCACCCGCACGCGATGACAGGCCGACCCGCGCATGAGCTATCTTGAACATACAGTCAAATACACCCCCGCCGGCCCACGCAAGGTGCTTTACCTCAATTGGCCGATTGCGCTCCTGCTCGTGTCGGTGGCGGCAATCGGTTTCCTGATGCTCTACTCGGTCGCGGGCGGCTCGTTCCTGCCCTGGGCCGAACCACAGATGAAACGCTTCGCCATTGGCTTCGTGCTGATGCTGGGGATCGCGATGGTGCCGCTCTATTTCTGGCGCAACGTCGCTCCGCTGGCCTATCTTTGCACGATCGCCCTTCTGGCCCTGGTCGTGGTGATGGGCGATACCGGCATGGGCGCACAACGCTGGCTCGACCTCGGGTTCATCCGGCTGCAACCCTCGGAAGTGATGAAGATCACCCTCGTGATGCTGCTGGCCGCCTATTACGACTGGCTGCCGCTCTCGAAGGTTTCGCATCCTCTCTGGGTGGCCCTGCCGGTAGCGATGATTCTCTTGCCCACGCTGATGGTGCTGACCCAACCCGATCTCGGCACAGCGATCCTGCTGCTGGCAGGCGGCGGCGCAATCATGTTTCTTGCCGGAGTCCACTGGACTTATTTCGCCGCCGTGATCGCCACTGGGGCGGGCGTGGTGACAGCGGTTCTTCAATCGCGCGGCACCGAGTGGCAATTGCTCAACGACTACCAGTTCCGGCGCATCGACACCTTTCTCGATCCGGCGGCCGATCCGCTCGGGGCAGGCTATCACATCACCCAGTCCAAGATCGCGCTCGGCTCGGGCGGTTGGGCCGGGCGCGGGTTCATGCAGGGCACGCAAAGCCAGCTCAACTTCCTGCCCGAGAAACACACCGATTTCATCTTCACCACCCTGGCCGAGGAATTCGGTTTCGTCGGCGCGGTCTCGCTTCTCGCACTCTATGCCCTGATCATTTTCTTCTGCCTGCTCTCGGCCCTGTCGAACCCCAATCGCTTTGCCGCCCTTCTGACGCTCGGTATTGCCACCACCTTCTTTCTCTATTTCGCCGTCAACATGACGATGGTCACCGGCCTGATCCCGGTCGTTGGCGTTCCACTGCCGCTGGTCAGCTACGGTGGCTCGGCGATGCTTGTCCTGATGGTCGGTTTCGGCCTTGTGCAATCGGCCGATGTCCACAAGCCCCGTTAGGATGTGTTGCGCGCGACCCCACCCCGAAGGGCAACGCAGCGCCGGCCGTGCTTATCCGGCGGCTTCGAGCCGTTGCGGCAGGGCATTGGCCCAACCGCTGATCGTGCCCGCCCCCAGACAGACGACCATATCACCCGGCTGCGCCTGCTCCCTGACCAGCCGAACCAGGTCATCGAAATCGTCGATGGCCCGCGCATGGCGGTGGCCATGGGCGATCAGACCAGCGACCAGCGCCTCGCGACTGGCCCCTTCGATCGGGTCCTCGCCTGCCGCATAGACCTCGGCGATCGCAACCACGTCGGCCTCGTTGAAACACGAACAGAACGCGTCGAAATGGTGATGCAGGCGGGTGTATCTGTGCGGCTGATGCACCGCTATGATCCGGCCGCCCGGGTCGGTGCCGATGGCCTGACGCGCGGCCTTGAGAACGGCGGCAATCTCGGTGGGATGGTGGCCATAGTCGTCGATGATGGTCACACCGTTCACTTCGCCCACCCGGGTAAAGCGCCGCCCGACCCCCTTGAACGCCGTCAAGGCATCGCGAATCCTTGCCCCCTTCATCCCGAGATGCCGCGCCACCGCCACCGCGCCCAGCGCGTTGCTGACATTGTGATCCCCCGGCATCGGCAAGGTGCAGCCCTCGATCATCCGCCCCTCGGATTGAAGCGCGATATCGAAATGCGCAATGCCCCGCTCGTAGCGCAGGTTGACCGCCCGCACATCCGCCTGCGCGTTGAACCCGTAAGTCAGCACCCGCCGGTCGGTAATCTTGCCCACCAGCGCCTGCACGTCCGGGTCATCGGTGCAGCACACCGCCAGCCCGTAGAACGGGATGTTGCTGATGAAATCGTAGAAACCCCGGTGCAGGTTCTCCTCGGTGCCCCAATGCTCCATATGCTCGGGGTCGATATTGGTGACGATGGCGATGGTCGCGGGCAGGCGGTTGAAGGTGCCGTCGCTCTCGTCGGCCTCCACCACCATCCATTCGCCCTGCCCGACGCGGGCATTGCTGCCATAGGCATGGATGATGCCGCCATTGATCACCGTCGGATCGAACCGCCCGGCATCCAGCAGCGCCGCCACCATGGTCGTCGTGGTGGTCTTGCCATGGGTGCCCGCCACCGCGACATTGGATTTGAGCCGCATCAGTTCGGCCAGCATCTCGGCCCGGCGCACCACCGGCAGGCCGCGCCTGCGCGCCTCGTCGAGTTCGGGATTGCCCGGCTTGATCGCGGACGAGATCACCACCACTTCGGCGCTATCGAGGTTCTCGGCCCGCTGCCCCTCGAAAATCCGTGCACCCATGCCTTCCAGTCGCGCGGTGATCTTGGTCCGCTTCAGATCCGAACCCTGCACTGAATAGCCATGATTGATCAGGACCTCGGCAATGCCCGACATGCCGATGCCGCCGATCCCGACGAAATGGATGACCCCCACGTCACCGGGAAGTTTCGTTGCCGCTGCACTCATCTCGAACCTTTCCTGATCGTCCCTTGGGGCGGGTGAAGACCCACCATCCCCTCTTCGCTAGCCCGCAAGTTCCTCGACCAGCGCGACAAGCTCGTCCGTCGCTTCGGGCTTGCCCAGCGACTGTGCCGCCCGCGCCATGCGTGTCGCGCCGTCGGGATCCGTCAGAACCCGCGCGATCTCCTCGCCCATTGCTTCGACCGTCACCAAGGCTTCGGGCATCACGATCGCGCCGCCCGCCTCGGCCAACCCGCGCGCATTGGCGCTCTGGTGATCGCCCGTCGCATGGGGATAGGGGATCAAGATCGACGGTCGCCCGATCACGCTGATATCAGCCACGCTCGACGCGCCCGCGCGCGAAATGACCAGTTGCGCCTCGCTCATCCGGCGCGGCACGTCGCGAAAGAACGGCTCCACATCCGCGTCGATCCCCTGCTCGGCATAGAATTGCGCCACCCGCGCGGCGTCTTCATCGCGCGCCTGGTGGCTCACCCGGATATTGCGCAGCACATCCATGGGTAGCGTCGCGATCGCCGGCGGCACGATATCGCTCAGAACCCGCGCGCCCTGGCTGCCCCCGATCACCAGGATCGACATCGGGTAGTCCCCGGGCGGAATATAGGGTGCACCCGCGCGTTCCTGCACCGCTGCTCGCACCGGGTTGCCGGTGTGGACCCCGGCAATAGCCTCGGGCAGATCAGTGGGCCATGTGCCACAGGCGACCCGGTCGACGCGGCGCGCAAAGATCCGGTTGACTCGGCCCAGAACGCCATTCTGCTCATGCAGCATCCGCGGCAATCGCAGCAACCGGGCCGCAGCCATCGCGGGAATCGCGGGATAGCCGCCAAAGCCGATCACCACGTCGGGCCGATCACGCCACATCCGCCAGGCCGCCGCCAATGTTCCACCGGCGATTCGCAGCGGCACCAGCGCCTTGGCCGGCATCCCGCCGCGCGAAAAACTGGCACTCGACACCTGCTCGACCTCGACACTGTGTGGAAACCCGCCTGTATAGCGCGCGCCGCGCGCATCGGTGGACAGCTTCACCCGCCATCCCCTGCGCAGCATCACCTCGGCCAGCGCCTGCGCCGGGAACATGTGCCCGCCCGTACCGCCTGCCGCGATGACCAGAAGTCTCTGCCGCTCCGTCATTTCATCCTCTTGCAACACCCGCCGACGCGCCTCGCGGCCTACCGTCCAGCGCGGCCAAAAATCTCGTCGATCCCGCCCTGCGGACGGGTTCGGGTCAAGGCCAGCAACATCCCCACCGCAATACCCCCCGCGATCAGCGACGACCCGCCATAGCTCACGAAGGGCAGGGTCATCCCCTTCGCTGGCAACAGCCGCACCGCCACCCCCATGTTGATCATCGCCTGAACGCCAAAGATCACGGCAAGGCCCGTTCCGGCCAGTCGAATGAAAGGATCACGCTCGCGCATGAGCCGCCAGAGCGACCGCAGAACCACGCTCGCATAAAGCGTGATGATCACGAGAACAAGCACAAGCCCGTATTCCTCGGCGGCCACCGCGATGATGAAGTCGGTATGGGCGTCGGGCAACGACCACTTGACCTTGCCTTCGCCCACGCCGACCCCGAACAATCCGCCCTCGCGGATCGCGTTGAAGGCAAAACCCAACTGCGTGCGCGGATCGAGTTCCGGGTTCAGAAACCCGTCGATCCGGCGCGCGAAATGTTCTGACGAGTTATAGGCAAGCGACCCACCCAGCACGGCAAGGCCGGCCAGGACCAGAAGAATTAGCATCGGGGCCCCTGCCACGAAATAGATCACGCCCCATCCGAACATGATCAGCGCCGCCTGCCCGAAATCGGGCTGCAATGCCAGAAGAACCACGATGATCCCGGCCAGGATCAGCGACAGGCTCTTGCCCGGCGGGCCATTGATCTCCTGGCTCGCGGCCATCATCCAGGCCGCGACCACCACGAAACCGGGCTTGAGAAACTCGCTCGGCTGCACGCTGGCAAAGCCCAGCGAATACCATCGCATCGCGCCCTTGCCGAAGTCGGTGCCGAAAAACGGCAGCCCGAGCAGCGCCACGAAAGCCACCAGAAAGCCCAGCACGGCAAGGCGGCGCACCAGGTCGGGCGGCAACATCGACGTGATCAGCATCACGACCAACCCCGCGATCCCGAATACCGCTTGCCGCGAGACATAGTGAAACGCGCCGAACCCGTTCTTCTCGGCCAAGGGCACGCTTGCGGCCAGGGCCAGCAGAAGCCCGATGCCGAAGAGGATCAGGATGCACGACAGGCTCCAGCGATCCACCGTCCGCCACCATCTGGGCAGGATCGGATCGCCCGAACGCGCGGGCACCGCGCCATAGACCATTTCCGTCATGGGTAACTCACCGCCAACTCTGCCTCTTGTCCCGTTTCCGGGCCGCCCCTTCAACGGGGTCTGTCGGCAAAGTCTAGCACGGCGATTCGCCCATGGGAAGCATGTGCTTTGCGGCAGGCGCGCGGCCGCGCGCTGCCCCGCTCAGCCGTTCCAGGTGCCCCGGATCGGGTAGTCCTTGGCCCGGATAAAGGCAAGGCCACCGGCCAGCGCCTCTAGGTCGGGCCGGGCAAAGGGTGCGTTCGAGATGTCGGCTAGATGCAAACGCCCTTCGCCATTGACCACGAACAGCCCCGGCTCGGGAAAGGGCCGATCCGTCTCTTCCGGGCTGCGCGGCGCCGAGACGTAAAGCCCGAGCCTCTGCATCTGGTCGGTGCTCATCCCGTATCCGACCGGAAGGTCGAGCCCCACCTCTTCGACAAAGCTCCGCGCCTTTTCCTCGGGGTCGCCCGAGACGACCGTGACTTCGATGCCGTTCCCGGTGAACTTGCCCTTCAACTCTTCGAGCCGGGACAGGTATTTCCGGCACAGCGGGCAATGCGCGCCGCGATAGACCACGATCATCTGCCAATCATGCCCGCCCTGCGGCGCGCCCAACTCGATTTCTCCACCACCGAGCCGCGGCACGATCTCCTTGGGAAACGTCTCTCCGGATTTCGGTTTCTGCATGACTTGCGCTCCTTTCGCGTCGATCTGGCGCGACCCTGCGCCCTGCGCCGGCTACGGGCAATGGACGATGACAGGATTGCGATCAGGTGTGATCGTCGCGTGCGCTCTTGCCCCCCGCGCCGGCATCGGGCATGGCGCGGCACATGCAAGTCGAAACACTCATCCTCGGAGCCGGGGCCGCCGGCATGATGTGCGCCGCCCATGCCGGGCCGGGCACGCTGGTGATCGACCATGCCCGCGCCCCGGGCGAGAAGATCCGCATTTCCGGCGGCGGGCGCTGCAACTTCACCAATCTCGATTGCAGCCCGGCGCAGTTCCATGGCACCAACCCGCATTTCGCCAAATCCGCGCTGGCCCGCTATACGCAATGGGACTTCATCTCGCTGGTCTCCGAACACGGGCTGGCATGGCACGAAAAGACGCTGGGTCAACTTTTTCTCGACGACAAGGCGACCGGGCTCGTCGATCTCCTGCGCAGCCTGATGGCGCGGGCCGGGGCCGAGTTGCGGCTTGAAACCGCGCTGGTGAACCTCGCCCATGACGGCACGCGCTTTCACGCCACGCTCGAAACACGCGGCCACCGCGAAACGGTCGAGGCACGCCGTCTCGTGGTGGCGACAGGTGGCAAGTCGATCCCGAAAATGGGCGCCAGCGGCCTGGCCTATGACATCGCGCGTCAGTTCGGCCATGCACTGGTGCCGCCGCGCCCCGCGCTGGTCCCGCTCACCTTCCCCGGAAACCGCTTTGCCCCGCTTGCCGGCGTCTCGTTGCCGGTGCGCGCTGCTGCGGGCGGGCACGGCTTTGACGAGGCGATGCTGTTCACCCATCGCGGCCTCTCGGGCCCCGCGATCCTGCAAATCTCCAGCTTCTGGAGCGAAGGCCAGCCCATCGCCATTGACCTCGCCCCCGGCACCGACCTTCTGGCCCGACTGCGCGCCGAGCGGCAAACCGCGGGGCGCAAGAAAATGGGCACCGCGCTGGCCACCCACCTGCCTGCCCGCCTCGCCCAGTACCTTGCCGAAAGCTTGACCCTCAAGGGCAACCTCGCCGATCAGCCCGACAGCCGCCTTCAGCCCCTCTGCCGGACATTGCACGACTGGAGCCTCACACCTTCGGGCACCGAAGGCTGGCGCACCGCCGAGGTGACGGCGGGCGGAGTTTCCACCAACGGGATCTCACCGCAGACCATGATGTCGAAAACCGTGCACGGACTCTATTTCATCGGCGAATGTCTGGATGTCACCGGGTGGCTGGGTGGCTACAATTTCCAGTGGGCCTGGAGCTCGGCCATGGCCGCCGCCCGGGCTCTCACCGACAGCTGACCGCACGACCGCTACTGTCGGGCACATGAGTATTTAGGCCAAGAAAGAGAGCGGGGCCAACGAACTGGCCCCTGTTCTTTCTTGGAAAAAATACTCGAATCCCACGCCTTCAAACGGCGCACATAGTTGCGATCTTCAGCGCTGGATACTCTCCAGGTAAACCATCAACGCCGCGAGCGGTCGCGGCACCGGAGAAAGCACGCCGTCGCCCGTGTCCACCGGAACGGTCGGCCCTTCCAGCAGCAGACCGAACTCGGGCATGTCCTGCTCCGGCAGACGCCCGCGGGTGTAACCGTCGATGTAGGAGAGGACCTGCGCGCGTGGAAAATCGCCCTCTTCCGCCTGCGCGATCATGGTCAGGTCGCTGGGCGCGCGCCCGCCCTGCTCACGGATCTCACGCGCCAGTTCCCCGTCCCCGCGCCCGTCGGCACCGTGGCACATCGCGCAATTCTCGGCATAAAGCGCCGCGCCCTCCGATGCATCGGGCATCTCCTGTGTTACGCAGGCCACCAGGAACCCGGCCACCGAAATCATCGCGACAATCGCTCGCATATCGTCCTCTCCCCGCCTGTCCGGCCCTTATTCTTCCGCGGTTTGCATTGTCTCCAGAAACGCCACCAGATCGGCGATTGCGCGGCTCGTCATCACCGTCTGCCCGCTCGCCGTCTTGAGCGCGGTATCGTCACCCTCGAAGAAATCGCCATAGACCGGCATCGGGCTGCCATGGGCGACCAGCGGATCACGCCCGTCGATTCGCTGGATGACCCGCAATACAGGGAACGTCCCCTCGTCCTGCGCGGCGAGAGAGGTCAGATCGGTGGGCTCGATCACCAGGATTCCGGCCATCGGCCCGTGCCCTTCGCCATCCAGCCCGTGACAGGTGGCGCAATGACGCTCGTAAAGACGCGCCCCAGCGTCGGCATCCTGTCCTGCCACCATGGTTCCGGCCATGGTCGCGATCAGGGCCAGCGCGGCCGTTTGTCCCGAGATACAAGATTTCCGCATCCGTCGTTCCTCCGATAATCCATTCGTCCTGTCAGCGACCAGCCTAGCACATCCCACTGGCGCCACATTGACACCGATCATGTGGCAACTTCGCAGGCTTACCCCGCGTGCCGCAAGCCCGAACCAAGGCAACCGCAGCCTCGCCCACCGCCTGCGGCCCCCGGTCACCGCAGCCCATCACGCACAGCCGGCAGGCTCCGTGCCCGGGTCGGGGAAAACGGCCCACGCACTGCGCCGGTTTCCGCATCTGCTGCGTCCACCCTGCACCTCAACCGGGCGGAGATCAATGCGCTCGCTGCAAGTTGCGATGGCCCTTGACCCCGGGATTGCCTACTGGCCAACAGGACTGGAACACCGCCGATTGCCATGCCAAACTCACCCGGAGTCAAATGCGTCGAACGACGCCCAGGGGCATAATAGGCAGGACGGAGCCAGAATTCATGACAGTGACAACCGACGCGGCGCAGGCGCTTCTGAAAGAGGGCTTTGCGCCCTGGGTCCAGGCTCTCGATCTGAGCATCACCGAGATCGGTGCCAGCGGCGCTACACTCGCCATGCCGGTGGCCGAACATCTCGAACGGATGGGGGGCATCGTCTGCGGGCAATCACTGGCCGCGATGGCCGACACCGCGATGGTCTTTGCCTGCATGGGTCACATGAACCGGTTTCATCCGGTCGCCACCACCACGCTCGACACCCAGTTCCTGCGCCCCGCCACCGGCGACGCGATCCGCTGCGAAGCCGAGGTGGTGCGCGCCGGAAAGGCGCTGATCTTCACCCGCGCCACGTTGATCGCCGAACCTTCGGAAAAACCCGTCGCCACCGCCACCGCCACTTTCTTCATCCCCTGATCAGGATCCCGCCGATGACGCCCACTTCCGCCTATGCCGCCGTGATGCTCGCCGCCGGGATCGGCATTCCCGTCCTGGCCGCGCTCAACGCCCAGCTGGGCCAGCGCCTCGGCAGCCCCTTCGCCGCCGGGGTGATCCTCTTCGTGGTCGCGCTCTGCGCCGGGATTGTGGTGCTCCTGCTGACCGGCCCCGCCCCGATTCTCAAGGCCCCGCAAGTGCCCAGGCACCTCTTTCTTGCCGGTCTCCTGGTGGCCTTCTACATTCTCTCGATCACCTTCGTCGCGCCACGTTTCGGGGTCGGCAACGCGGTCTTTTTCGTGCTCCTCGGCCAGTTGATCAGCGCTGCCGCGATCGACCATTTCGGTCTCTTCGGCGCGCAGATCAGCCCGCTCTCGCTGGCCCGCGCGGGCGGGATCACGCTGATGGCGGCGGGGGTCTGGCTCACCCAGCAGGTCTGACACGCCACGCGGGCACGGGTCTCACCCTGCAACGAGCCCACCATTCTCCAGCCGCAGCACCCGGTCCATCCGTGCCGCAAGGCCCGTGTTGTGCGTGGCGATCACCGCCGACAGCCCGGTGTCACGCGCCAGCTCCAGCAGTGTTTCGAACACCCTGTCCGAGGTCGCAGGGTCAAGGTTGCCGGTCGGCTCGTCGGCCAGGAGCAGGCGCGGCTCGTTCGCCAATGCCCGGCAAAAGGCCACCCGTTGCTGTTCGCCCCCCGACATCGCCGCGGGCCGATGATCGGCGCGCGCGCCCACCCCCACCCGCGCCAGAAGATCCCCGGCCCGCGTCATCGCATCGGCGCGGCGCCGCCCGCCCGCCAGTTGCGGCAGCATCACGTTTTCCAGCGCGCTGAACTCGGGCAAGAGGTGGTGAAACTGGTAGACGAACCCGACCTCCTCGCGCCGGACCGCCGTGCGCCGCCGGTCCGACATCCCCACCATCTCGCGTCCGCCGATCCGCACCGACCCCGCATCGGCCACGTCCAGAAGCCCCGCGATGTGCAGGAGCGTCGATTTCCCCGCCCCTGACGGCGCCACGAGCGCCACGATCTCGCCCGGATGCACGGCCAGATCCACACCCGCGAGCACCTCGACCGCGTTGGGCCAGCCCCGGTTATAGGTTTTCTCGACCCCCTCGAGTTCCAGAACCGGCTCACTCATAGCGCAGCGCCTCCACGGGGTTCATCCGTGCCGCGCGGCGCGCCGGAAAGATCGTCACGATGAAGGACAGCCCAAGGCTCAGGCCCACCGCGCTCATCACGTCGTAGAGTTGCAGTTTCGCCGGCAGGAACGAGATCCCGCGCACCGACGGATCCCAGACCCCCCCGCCCGAGACCGCGTTCACGATGCCGAAGATCGGGTCGATATAGATCGCGAAAAGGCATCCCAGAAGCACCCCCATCGCCGTGCCGATGATCCCGGTAAAGGCACCGCAGATGAAGAACACCCTCAGAACCGCCCCCTCGGTCAGGCCCATGGTCCGCAAAATCCCGATATCGCGCCCCTTGTTCTTGACCAGCATGATCAACCCGCTGGTGATGTTCATCGCCGCGATCAGCACGAGGATGGACAGGATCACGAACATCACGTTGTCCTCGATATCGAGCGCGCGCAGGAACGATCCGCTTGCATCGCGCCATGTCCACAGCAGCGCCCGCCCGCCCGCCGCCTCGAGCAGTTCCGCGCTCAGCGCTTCGATCCGCTCGGGCTCGGCCACCATGACCTCCAGCTCATCGGCCACGCCCTCGCGGTTGAAATAGGACTGCGCCTCGTCGAACGGCATATAGACGCGCGTGCGGTCGATGTCATAACGACCGGCGGTAAAGACATAGACCACCTCATAGGCTTTCACCCGCGGGCTGGTGCCGAACGCGGTCTTGGCCCCGTCGGGCGAAATCACCTTGATCCGCTCGCCCACGCCCACGCCCAGCTCGCGCGCAACGCCCGATCCGATGGCGATGGCTTCATCGCCGCCGAACCGCCCAAGCTCTCCCTGCGACGCCTGCGGCTCGACGATGCGCGGAATGGTCTCGAGGTTCTCGGCACTGATCCCGAAAACCTCGATGCCCGCGTTGCGCCCCCCGGCACTGGCCATCACCTGCCCCTTGACCAGCGGCGCGGCGCGGATCACCCCCGGCACCGCGCGCACCCGCTCGGCCATGTCCTCGTAATCGGCGATGCTCCGGTCGCTCTGCCCGTTCTCGCCCGCCTGCGCCGCGTTGTAGATCGTCACATGCGCGTTGGCGCCCAGAATGGTATCGACGAATTCCGCGCGAAACCCCGACCGCACCGCCAGCGTCGCGATGAGCGCCATCACCGCCAGCGTGATACCGATCAGGCTGATCCAGGTCATCACGCTGACCCCGCCCTCGGCGCGGCGCGCCCGAAGGTATCGCCACGCGATCATGAATTCGAACCGCGCGAATGGGGGGGTGGTGCCTGCCATGTCTGCTCCCGGGTCTGGTTGCGCGCAATCTGCGCCGCGGCGCGGATCAGGTCAAGCCACGCGGCCCGCTGGCGCCGCTTTCCGCTGTGAGGCCAGACGCCGCGCGAGCCCGCCCAGCCCCCCGATCACCGCCACCCCGGCAAGGAACCCCGCGCCCGCGAAGACCGCGCCCTCGAATGTCAGCGGCAGCGCGGGACGATAGGACTGCCAGACCCTGGCGGCAATCTCGGAATCGCCCAGATGCCCGGCCCGGTGCAGCCGCGTGAACGGCCCCGCCGCCTGCAATGCCTGCAAATCCTGCGACAGCCGTGCATGGCGTGCGATCACGCGCCCCATGGTTTCGGCCCGCGCCGAGCCCATCGCACTGCCCGCTTCCAGGTCGGCCAGCGCCGCCGCGCGGCTCAGCCCCAGCCCTGCCGCATCCGCGTCGAATTCATCGACAAAGCGCGACAGCTCGTCCACCGCGCCACCCAGGCGTTGCACATATTGCTGGCTGAATTCGGGAAACTGCGACAACCCCGCCGCCCCGGTCAGCCCCCCGGCCAAAGTGAGCACCCTCAGAAACATCTGCCCTGCCTCTTGTTTTCGGGAAGTCTAGCAGATCGCGCCCGGCTTGGAAAAGCGGCGCGGATACGACCCGATCAGCCCCGGCGCGAAACCGACGCGACAAGCGGGCCGCAAATGTCCGCTGTGCGGGACGGAGCGGACCTTAGAGTCTGATTCAAAACTATCTGAGCATTATTAATCCCTTGCGAGATGGCGTGTGACGCGTCGAATGTGGGCGATTGTGATCCACGCCTCTGCG
>NZ_JAWLDS010000049.1:0-22403 GCF_041686535.1 Aquicoccus sp.
CGCGAAACATGAAGTGCTTCAGATGTCATTTTTATTTTACGGACGGATGGTATTCTGTCGACTTTAAAGAATGAACGTACTGGACCATAATCTGCGTTGATCGTCGAAATTCCGAATTGTTCCTTGGTAATTCGTACGCGCCGGATTTATCGAGCGGTGGGTAAATGTAATTCAAACAAGATCGACGTGCCGGGAATTTATAAACTATCTTTCTCACCCGAATTTCGGTAATATGGAGGTATAATCGACTCGAGATGTTTTGAACTTTTTCGACTTTGGGCATTCAGAGCGATCCTGCAACGTGACGCGGGGCGCACTTGGGGGTGATGCTGTCAAGTCTGGGCTTTGACCTGGTGTTCGGTGCTGGCCGTAAAGTGATGTGACCGGCAAGGATATTGAAGCGGCGCTCTGGATGGTTCTCGTGGGTTTGGTTTTTGGGGGCCGTGGTATGATTTACGACAGACTGGGCGCGCGTGCGCTACGCCAGAAATTCCTGGAGCAATTCGTTGCATCCGCGGATTTTGCCTATGTGATGATGGGGCTTTACGACTGCCGGCGGAAGGAGACGTTCGAATTCTGGTCGGTCCGAAGGCAGGATTCGTCGTCCGAGGATGACAAGGACATGCCCCGCGACATCGAGCGCGCGCTGGCCGTTCAGGCATCGCTGCACCTCGACCGTTTGCATGAGGGCCCGACGGGCTATCCATTGTGGCTCCGGGCCGGTGGTTACATGCTGGGGATCGGGCGCCCGATGGCTGCCATGATTCCTTTCATGGCCATTCCCGCAGACGCCTGGAGCGAGGCGCCACCCCTTCAGGCGATGTTGCGCATCGGAATGGCCTATGTCCAGCAACAGCAAGCGGAAATCATCTATTCACGCTCGCCCTGGCCCGAGGGCCTTGCCGCTGCAACGCTTGAAATGCTCGCGTTGCGCTTCCTTGTGGTCGACCAAAAGACACAGGTCCTGCGTGACGGTCGCCTCGACGACGAAATCGCACAGGATGATCCCGACTGGCTCCTCCTGAACGGGCGCTTGACGCTGAAGGACCGACGTGAGCGCACGCTGCTGCACGAGGCCATCAGAAACGCCACGGGCGAGGATCGGCGGGCCTCGATCATCACGGTCTCGACCCGCTCGGGAGGTGTTCGTCTGGCCATCGTGGCCCCGCTCACCGGCAGCGAGCCGCCGCTGGCCATGGTGCTGTTCGAAAACACGCGCACCGATCATGCCGCCTTGCGAGAGCATTTCTTCACCGCCCATGGGCTGAGCCCGTCGGAACGCCGGATCGCGCATGTCCTGCTGGACGGCGGAACATTGAACGAGGCTGCGGAAACCAACTCTCTCTCGTTGGCCACCGTGCGCAGCTATCTCAAGAGCGTCTTCGGCAAGACCAACACGCATCGCCAAAGCGAGTTGATCGCGCTTTACTACCGCTCGATCCTGCCAATTGGCACCTCGATCATCAGGTCGGAGTCGCACTCTGACCGGCCCGAGGTGCTGGTCGTCCAAAGACCTCCCGCAAAGATTGCGCGGGATCTGACCTCATCACCCTGACTGCAGCCCCGCAGGGTCCCCGGGGTCGGACATGCAAGCTTGGCGGCCTGCATGGGTCCGGCGATCGGCCATGCCGGTGTCGCTTCGCCCCTCGAGGCACGGCGACGATTGGCCCGTCCCGCTCAAGAGCCGGTGAGCTTGTCCCGGCGCCGTCCGATCACCGGCGGCGCAACCCCGACCGTGACCGGCGGCATTTTGCCCGCCGCCTCGACCTCGACCAGGCAGGAATGCGCGATCGGCCCCTGGGCCAGTTTCGATGTGCCCTTGTCAGGGGTGAGCGTGTTGGGGTTGCCATGGACGCAGGTTTCGCCCGCGGGCTCATACCACGCGCCGGTGGCGATCTGGATCACGCCGGTGCGGATCTCGTCGCTGATCCTGAGCCCGGCAAGACAGGCCCCGCGCGCGTTGAAGAGGCGCACCACCTGGCCCTCCGAAAGGTCGCGCTTTGCGGCATCCACAGGGTTCATCAGCACCGGCTCGCGCCCCGCCACGCGGTCGGCGCGGCTCAGTGACCCGTGGTCGATCTGGCTGTGCAGCTTGGTTTTCGGCTGGTTCGAGACCATGTGCAGCGCATCCCCCGCATCCGCCTTGCCCAGCCATTCCAGCGGCTCGATCCAGGCCGGGTGGCCCGGGCAATCGTCATAGCCGAACCCCGCGATGGTCTCGGAAAAGATCTCGATCCTGCCGCTCGGTGTTTTCAATGGCCGCGCCTCGGGATCGGCGCGGAACGCCTCCATCATCACGGTTTGTTTCTCGGGCGCCGGCACCCGGTGCCATCCCGTGCGGCGCAGCTCGTCCAGCGGGGGCAGTTCGACCCCGCCGCGCGCTGCCGCCTGCCGCGAAACATCATAAAGCCAGCGTTGCCACTCCGCGGCGCTGCGCCCTTCGGTGAACGCCTCTTCCACACCCATGGCCGCGGCGATCCCGCGGAAAATCTCGTGATCGTCACGCGCCGCGCCCACCGGCCCGGCGGCCTTGTCCATCATCGTGATGAACGGATCCTTGGGCGACATGGCGATGTCCTCACGCTCAAGCGACGTGGTGCAGGGCAGCACGATGTCGGCGTGCCGCGCGAGGCTGTTCCAGCACCATTCGTTCACGATGATCGTCTCGGGCCTTGCCCAGGCCCGGCGCAGGCGGTTGAGGTCCTGATGATGGTGAAACGGGTTGCCCCCGGCCCACCATACCAGCCGCACATCGGGATAGGTGAGTGTGCGCCCGTTATAGTCCACCATTCCGCCGGGATTTTCGAGCATGTCCGTGACCCGCGCCACGGGGATGTAGTCCGCCACCGGGTTCTGGCCTTGCGGAAAGGCGGCATAGGGCACCTGTTTTCGGTTGAGCCCGGTGTGATTCATCGCCGAATAGCCGAACCCCACGCCGCCACCCGGCAGGCCGATCTGCCCCAGCATCGCGGCCAGCGTGATCGCCGCCCAATAGGGTTGTTCGCCATGATCCTGCCGGGTCAGCGCATAGGCAACCGAGATCATCGTGCGCCCCTTGGCCATGCGCCGGGCGAGATCGCGGATCGTCTCGGCCGGAACTTCCGTGATTGCGGCGGCCCAGTCGGCGGTTTTCGCCACGCCATCGCTTTGGCCTGTCAGGTAAGCCGCGAACCGGTCGAACCCGACCGTGTATCGCTCGAGGAACGCACGGTCATGCAGCCCCTCGGCGAGGATCACATGCGCCAGCCCCAGCATCAGCGCCGCATCGGTCGAGGGCCTGAGCGCCAGCCAGTCGGCATCCACCTTGTCCATCACATCCGCCCGCAAGGGCGAGATGTTGACGAACCGCGTGCCCGCCTCATGCGCCGCCAGAACCCCCGCCTTTTGCACATGCGCGCCGGTGCCGCCCTGCGTGATCTGCCCGTTCTTGAGCGGCACGCCACCAAAGGCCACGAAGAGATCGCAATTCTCGGCAATCGAGTCCCACGATGTCATCCGGTCGAGAAAGCCGCGAAAATCGCCCAGAACATGCGGCACGATCACCTCGGCGGCGGCAAAACTGTAGGTGTTGACCGACGAGGTGAACCCGCCCACGAGGTTGAGAAACCGCTTGAGCTGTCCCTGTGCGTGGTGGAACCGCCCGGCGCTGGCCCAGCCGTAGGAGCCGGCATAGATCGCCCTGTTGCCGTGATCGCGCCGCACCCGTTCGATCTCGTCCGCGATCAGGCGGTTGACCTCGTCCCATGTGACCTCGACGAACTCGTCGGACCCGCGCCGCGCGCCCGCCGTGCCCGGCCCGCCTTCGAGCCAGCTCCGGCGCACCGCCGGCGCGGTGATGCGCAGCGCGCCGCGCCGAGTCTCGACCATGCCCGCCCCGATAGGCGAGGGGTCGGGGTCATGCTCGAACGGGATCACCCCTGTCGGTTCCCCGTTCTCGGTCTCGAGCCAGTAGGTGCCCCAATGGCTGTTGGTGATCGGTTTGCGGTCGAGATCCTTCATCGCGCGCTTCCTTCATGGACCGTTCGTCGCTGTGCGAGAGTTGCGCAAAGCACGGGCGAAGGCAAGTCGGGTGCGGAACCATCCCGGCTCAAGCAGAGGGCATGCGCCTGCCCGAGGGGGGGCGCATGCCCGGTCCGCGGGGCGGCCCGGGCGAAATGCACTTGATCCTTGATCCTTGCGCACGCCGCGTTAACCCCTTGCATTAACCTTTCGTCAGGACTTACCCGGCAGCCGGGTGACAGCTGCGAGTCAGACGCATGTCACCCCCCGATTTTTCGCAGAAAAATCGTGTTAACCCGATCGCGCGGTCTTAGCCCTTGGGCTTGATATAGGCCGTCGCCTCGATCTCTAGGAGCGCCTCGTCCTCGACCAGATCCTCTATGACAATCAAGGACATGGCCGGGAAATGCCGGCCCAGCACCCGGCGATAGGCCGCGCCGATCTCGCGCTGGTGGGCCATGTATTCGGCCTTGTCCTTGACGAACCATGTCAGCCGACCGATATCGGTCGCGTCACCCCCCGCCGCACGAACGATTGCGGCAATATTTTCAAGGGCTTGTTCCATCTGCCCGATGAAATCGTGTCGTTCGAACACCTTCTGTGAATTCCAACCGATCTGGCCCGCGATATGCAGCGTGCCATCCTCCATCAACATCCCGTTGGCATAGCCCAGGGCCGGGGCCCATCCTTCGGGCTGAATTGTTTTGGGCGCCATCTCGCCTCTCCTCATCCTGTCTCGTAACCCGTTGAAAATTCAAAGCTCGCCGCGCAGGTGCCAAAGCTCGGGGAAGAGCTCAACCTCCAGCATCCGCCGCAGGTAGGCCACGCCGGAGGTGCCCCCGGTGCCGCGCTTGAACCCGATCACCCGCTCGACCGTGGTGACATGGTTGAACCGCCAGCGGCGGAAATAATCCTCGAGATCGACCAGCTTTTCGCCCAGTTCATAGAGCGCCCAATGGTTCGCGGTATCCTCGTAAACCACCTTCCACCGCGCCTGGATTTCAGGCTGTGCGACATGCGGATGGCCAAGCTGCGGGGCAGGGGGGTCTCCACCGCCCGTGCCCTCGAAAAGCCGTGCGACAACCACGTCGTAAAAGCTCGGGCGGCGCAATTCCTGCTCAAGCTTTTCAATCACTTCCGGCACATGCGCATGGGGTTTGAGCATGTTGGGGTTGCGGTTGCCCAGCACGTATTCGATCATCCGGTATTGCGTGGATTGAAAGCCCGAGGACGGCCCAAGCGTGTCGCGAAACCGGGTGTAATCCGCCGGGGTCATCGTGCGCAGGACATCCCAAGCGCTGTTGAGCTGCTCGAAGATGCGGCTCACCCGGGCCAGCATCTTGAACATCGGCTCCAGCGCCCCAGCCTCGAGCGCGGTGCGTGCAGCCGAAAGCTCATGGATCGCAAGCTTCATCCATAATTCACTTGTTTGATGTTGGATGACGAACAACATCTCGTCATGGGCATCCGAAAGCGGGTGCTGCTGATCCAGAAGCGCATCCAAATGCAGGTAATCACCGTATGACATCGCCCCCTTGAGATCAAGCTTGGCCCCCTCGCGCCCGGGATCGTAGCCACCGCTCATCGCTCCGCCCTCAGGCGAAAGCGTTGTATCTTGCCGGTTTCGGTCTTGGGCAGGGCCTTGGTGAACACCACGGAACGCGGGTATTTGTAGGGCGCGATCGTTGATTTTACGTGCTCTTGCAATGACTTGACCATTTCCGGGTCGGGAATCGCGCTGGCCGAGAGCACCACATGCGCCTCGACGATGGCGCCGCGTTCTTCGTCGGGCACACCGATCACCGCGCATTCGGCCACGGCTTCATGCGCCAGAAGCGCAGCCTCGACCTCCGGTCCGGCAATGTTGTAACCCGAGGACAGGATCATGTCGTCATTGCGCGCGGCGAAATGGAAATAGCCCTGCGCATCCATGAAAAATGCGTCGCCGGTGATGTTCCAGCCGTCCTGCACATATTCCGTCTGCCGCTCGCCGCGCAGGTAGCGGCACCCGGTCGGCCCCCTTACCGCCAGCCGCCCGACCTCGCCGGGGGGCAATTCCGTCCCATCCTCGCCGATCACCCGCGCCTCGTATCCTGTGACCGGCTTGCCGGTGCAGGCGGGGCGGTGATCCTCGAAGCGGTTTGTGACGAAAATATGCAGCATCTCGGTCGCCCCGATCCCGTCGAGCATCGGCTTGCCGGTCTTTTCCATCCACTCATCATAGACCGGCGCGGGCAGGGTTTCGCCTGCGCTGACGGCGGCGCGCAGGCTGGACAGGTCGGCGCCCTCGTCCATCGCCTTGAGCATGGCGCGATAGGCGGTCGGCGCGGTAAAACAGACACTTGCGCGGTATTTCTCGATGATCTCGATCATGTTGGGCGGTGTTGCGTTCTCCAAAAGCGTCGCCGCCGCGCCAAAACGCAGGGGAAAGATCGCCAGCCCCCCAAGCCCGAAGGTAAAGGCTAGCGGGGGCGAGCCGACAAAGATATCCTCGGGCTGCACGTCCAGCACCTCGCGCGCGTATCCATCCGCGATGATCAGCAGATCACGTTGAAAATGCATCGTGCCCTTGGGCTCCCCGGTCGATCCGCTGGTAAAGCCGATCAGCGCCACATCGTCCTGCGCGGTTTCCACCGCCTCGAACTGAACCGGTTTCTCCAGCGCCAGTCGGTCCAGCTCTGCATCGTGGTTCGACGTGCCGTCAAACCCGACCACGGTCTTGAGAAAGCGCGACTGCTTGGCACAGGTCGCCATCTCGTCCATCAGGCGCGTGTCGCAAAGCGCATGGGTGATCTCGGCCTTGTCGACATATTTCGCCAATTCGCCCGCGCGCAGCATCGGCATGGTGTTGACCACCACTGCCCCCACCTTGGTCGCGGCCAGCCAGCAGGCCACCATCGCCGGGTTGTTGGCTGAACGGATAAGGACGCGATTCCCGGGCCTTACGTCCAGATCCTCAACCAGTGCATGGGCGAGCCGATTGGTCCAGTCGGCCAATTCCTTGTAGGTCCGCCGTCGCCCGTTGCCAATAAGCGCGGTATGATCGCCAAAGCCGCGCGCCACCATTGCATCGGTCAGTTCCACCCCGGCATTGAGCCGATCGGGATAGTCGAAACCCTCAAGTCGCAACTCGGGCCATGTTTCCGGCGCGGGCAGGTTCTCGCGGGCAAAACTGTCCTCGTGGGCCGATGGTCTGAGCATATCCTATCCTCCCTGATACTGCCCCAGGGTCTGGCGCGCGATCACCACGCGCTGCACGTCCGAGGCACCTTCGTAGATCCGCAGCGCGCGGATCTCGCGATAGAGTTTCTCGACGGTCTCGCCCGATTTCACCCCGTCACCGCCATGCAACTGCACTGCGCGGTCGATGACCTTCTGGGCCTGGTCGGTGGCGAAAAGCTTGGCCATCGCGGCCTCGCGCGTGACTCTTGGCGCTCCGGAATCCTTGGTCCATGCCGCGCGATAGACCAGAAGGGCGGCCGCATCGACATCGAGCGCCATGTCGGCGATATGCCCCTGGACCATCTGCAGATCAAAGAGCGGTGCCCCCTGCACGTGGCGCGTCGTCACCCGCGCCACCGCCTCGTCCAGCGCCCTTCGGGCAAAGCCCAGCGCCGCCGCCGCCACGGTCGAGCGGAACACGTCGAGTACCGACATGGCGATGCGAAAGCCCGCGCCGGGCGTGCCAATCATCGCCGAAGCCGGCACCCGGCAATCGGTGAAGCGCAGCGTGGCCAGCGGGTGCGGGGCTATGGTCTCCAACCGCTCGACCACTTCGAAGCCGGGGAGGCCCGCCGGCACGACAAAGGCCGAAAGCCCCTTGGCGCCCGGCGCCTCGCCCGAGCGCGCGAAAAGCGTGTAGACATCCGCGATACCGCCATTGGAAATCCACGTCTTCTCGCCGTTGAGAACGTACTCGTCCCCGTCGCGCGCGGCCGTCATCGTGGAATTGGCCACATCCGACCCCGAGGCGGGTTCGGTCAGCGCAAATGCCGAAATCGCCTGTCCCGCGCGGGTGAGCGGCAACCATTCCTGCTTCTGCGCATCTGTCCCGAACAGCGAGATCGCCCCGGTGCCCAGCCCCTGCATCGCAAAAGCGAAATCGGCCAACCCGTCATGGCGCGCCAGCGTCTCGCGAATGAGGCACAATGTGCGCACATCAAGTTGCCCGTCCAACGCCCCGGAATGCCTGAGAAACCCGGCTTCGCCCAGGTCTGAGACCAGCGCCCGGCAGGCGGCATCCGTGTCGGAATGGTCGATGGAGAGCCTCGCGGCAAACTGCTCCAGCTCTTTGGCCAGTGCCCGGTGCCGGTTCTCGAAAAACGGCCAGTTCAGAAAGCTTCGGTCACTCATCGCACCCTCCTTCATCTTCATCTTGCCGGAAATACTCCGGGGTGGTGACAAGTCGCGCCGCGACTTGCACTTGGGGGCTTTCCCCTGGGCATTCGGCTCAGTCGCCCTCGAAGACTGGCTTCTCCTTGGCGACAAAGGCTTTGTAGGCACGTTGGAAATCCTGCCCCTGCATGCAGATCGCCTGCGCCTGCGCTTCGGCCTCGATTGCCTGCTCGAGGCTCATCGACCATTCCTGTGCGAGCATGGTCTTGGTCATCATGTGGGCGAAATTGGGCCCCTCGGCGATGCGCGCGGCCAGTGTCTGCGCCTCGGGCAGGAGATGATCGGCGGCCACTTCACGACTGAAAAAGCCCCAGTTCACACCTTCCTGCGCCGACATGCTGCGCCCTGTGTAAAGCAGTTCGGCTGCGCGCGACTGTCCGATGATGCGCGGCAGGATCGCACAGGCCCCCATGTCACAGCCCGCAAGCCCCACGCGGGTAAAGAGGAATGCGGTCTTGGCCTCGGGCGTGGCCAGGCGAATGTCCGAGGCCATCGCCATGATCGCGCCGGCGCCCGCGCAAACGCCATCGACCGCGGCGATGATCGGCTTGCCGCACCCCAGCATTGCCCTGACCAGGTCCCCGGTCATGCGAGTGAAGCGCAAAAGCTCTTTCATGCTCATCTTGGTGAGCGGCCCGATGATCTCGTGCACATCTCCGCCCGAACTGAAATTGCCGCCATTGGGCGCGATGATCACCGCCTTGACCTCGTCGTCGTAATGCAGGTCGCGGAACCAGTCGCGCAGCTCGGCATAGGAGTCGAAGGTAAGCGGGTTCTTGCGTTCGGGGCGGTCGAGCGCGATCGTCGCAACCCCGTCGTCGATCTCGCATCTGAAATGTTTCACGTCGCTGCGCATCAGTTATGCTCCTTCATCGTGTCGCTGAGATGGTCGAGACGGCGGATCATGCCGTCCACGTCGTCCGCATCGAGCCCGGCCAGCATCGCGTCGATCCAGCCTTCATGCGCGCCGGCATGTCTGGCGAAAACCTCGCGCCCCTTGTCGGTCAGACGCACGCGTTGTGCCCGCCGGTCACCCGGCACGGCCAACCGCAGGGCCAGCCCTTCCTCGGTAAGCTTGTCCACGATCCCGGTGATGTTGCCGTTCGAGACCCGCAACATCTGGGAAATCTCGCTCATCTTCAGCCCCTCGGGGCTGCGATTGAGCGCGGACATGACATCAAAGCGGGGCAGGGTCGAGTTGAACTCGGCGCGTAACCGTCGCCTGAGGCTCGCTTCGATCAGGTTCGACGCCTTCAAGAGCTTGAGCCACAGTCGCAGCCGCGCCTTGGAAAGCGGCGCATGATGGTCGGATGTTTCGGTCTTGCGCGCTTCGCTCATACGGTCCCCACCAGTTCTGCCTCGCGGTCGGCCAGGCGCCAGAGTTGATCGCGTCCGGGGAGATAGGGCAGGGGCCAGTCGTTTGCCTGCCGGTCGCCGATCCGGGCGCCCTCATGGAAGGTCCAATAGGGATCGGCCAGGTGCGGACGCCCCACTGCCACCAGATCGGCACGGCCCGCCATCAGGATCGAATTGGCGTGGTCGGCCTCGTAGATATTGCCGACGGCCATGGTCTTGATCCCGGCCTCGTTGCGAATACGGTCCGAGAACGGTGTCTGGAACATCCGGCCATAGATGGGTTGCGCCTCGATGCTGGTCTGCCCTGCTGAGACGTCAATGATGTCGGCGCCCGCGTCCGCGAATATGCGCGCAATCTCGACGGCCTCGTCCGGGGTGACGCCATGATCGCCGACCCAGTCATTGGCTGAAATCCGTACGCTCATCGGTTTGCCTGCGGGCCAGACGGCACGCATCGCGGCAAAGACTTCGAGCGGATAGCGCATCCTGTTTTCAAGGCTTCCGCCATATTCATCGCCCCGTGCGTTCGACATGGGCGAGATGAAGGACGAGATGAGATAGCCGTGTGCCGCGTGCAGCTCGATCATGTCGAACCCCGCGCGGTCGGCCATTTGCGCCGCCGCCACGAACTGATCGCGCACCAAATCCATCTCGGGCCGGGTGATCTCGCGCGGGGTGGGGTTCTCGGGTGACCACGGGAGCGGTGAGGCCGAGACGACCTCCCAGTTGCCATGCGGCAGTGGTGCGTCCATCCGCTCCCAACCCAGTTGGGTCGACCCCTTGCGCCCGGAATGGCCGATCTGGCAGCAGATCTTCGCATCGGTTTCACCATGCACGAAATCGACCACCCGCGCCCACGCGCTTTCGTGTTCGGGCGCGTAGAGGCCTGGGCAGCCGGGGGTGATCCGCCCTTCGGCGCTGACACAGGTCATCTCGGTATAAACCAAGCCCGCACCGCCCTTGGCCCGTTCGCCCAAGTGCACGAGGTGCCAGTCGGTGGGGCAGCCATCGATGGCCTTGTATTGCGCCATGGGTGAGACGACGATGCGGTTTTTAAGTTCCATTTCGCGCAGGGCGAACGGCGTGAACATCGGGGAACGCACCGGCGCATCCCGGGGCACTCCGCCCTGATCCATGAACCACCGCTCCGCGCTTTCAAGCCATTCGGGATCGCGCAGGCGCAGGTTTTCATGGGAAATCCGCTGCGAGCGGGTGAGCAGGGAATAGTTGAACTGCACCGGGTCGAGATCGAGGTAGCGTTCGATCTCCTCGAACCATTCAAGGCTGTTGCGCGCTGCCGATTGCAGGCGCAGCACTTCGAGGCGACGTTCGTCCTGATAACGCCGAAAGGCCGTCTCCATGCTGGGCTCGGAATGCAGGTAATCAGCCAGCGCTATGGCGCTGTCAAAGGCAAGCCGCGTGCCGGAGCCGATCGAGAAATGCGCCGTGGCCGAGGCATCGCCAAGAAGCACGACATTCTCGTGATACCAGGTTTCGCAAAGCACGCGGGGAAAATTGATCCAGACCGCCGAGCCGCGCAGATGCGCCGCATTCGACATCAGTTCATGCCCGCCCAGGTGATCCTCGAACACCTTGCGGCAGCTCTCGACTGTCTCTTCCTTGCTCATGCTCTCGAATCCGAAACTGTCCCAGGTTTTCTGGCTGCATTCGACGATGAATGTCGCCGTGTCTGCGTCGAACTGGTAGACATGCGCCCAGATCCAGCCATGTTTGGTCTTTTCGAAGATAAAGGTGAAGGCATCGTCGAATTTCTGATGCGTGCCGAGCCAGACGAATTTGCATTTGCGGGTGTCGACATCGGGTTTGAACGCGTCGGCGTATTCCTGTCGTACGCGCGAATTGATCCCGTCACAGCCGACGACGAGATCATATTCCTTGCGATACTCTTCTGCGGTCCTGAATTCCGTCTCGAACCGCAAGTCGACCCCCAGCTCGCGGGCGCGCTCCTGCAACAGGATCAGCATCTGCTTGCGCCCGATTCCGGCAAAGCCATGCCCGCCGGAGACCGTGCGCTGACCCTTGTGGATGACGGCGATGTCATCCCAATAGGCGAAATGATCACGGATCGCCTGTGCGCTCTTCGGATCGTTGGACTGCAGCTTGTCGAGTGCATCATCCGACAGGACCACGCCCCAGCCGAAGGTGTCGCTTGCGCGGTTGCGCTCGATGACCGCGATTTCATGCGCCGGGTCGCGCAGCTTCATTGAAATGGCAAAATACAGGCCGGCCGGCCCGCCACCCAAACATGCAATCCGCATCAAGGCCTCCCATGATTCGCCGGGTTGCAATGTTCCCGGGTGCGTGGAGTCTGAACATTGAATATAGATAGTTCAAGATTGAAATTTACAAACATATAGAATAATCTGCAACATGAGCGTGTCGACCCGGGAGTGTTGACGTGGTTCGGGGTATTTTTTGTAGGGTATACTTACGTTTTTGTTGACAAGTGTCGCCGTGTTGGGAACCTTTGAGGTTGAGGCAATATATTGCATCAACTTCCGCGATTCCTGCCGGGTGCAGCGGGGAGGAGCTGTGTCCGATGGGGCAATATAGTGCCAATCAATGGGAGGAAGAAAATGAAACTCAAATCACTTATGCTCGCGGCCTGTGCCGCGGCAATCACAATGGGCGCGGCTCAGGCCGAAGGCGTCAAGGTTGGGATGATCACGACGCTGTCTGGGGGCGGTGCAGGGCTGGGTATCGATGTGCGTGACGGTTTCATGCTCGCCGTCAAGCAGTCGGGCCGATCGGATATCGAAGTGGTGGTCGAGGACGACCAGCAAAAACCTGATGTGGCGGTGCAACTGGCCGACAAGCTGGTGCAATCGGAAAAGGTCGATCTGCTGACCGGGATCATCTGGTCAAACCTTGCCATGGCTGTGGTGCCTTCGGTGACAGCGCAGGGCAAGTTCTACATTTCGCCCAATGCCGGGCCTTCCGCACTCGCAGGCAAGGGATGTCATCCGAACTATTTCAACGTGGCGTGGCAGAATGATGCCTTCAATGAAGCAGCGGGCGCCTGGGCCTCCGAGAACGGCATCGAGAAGGTCTTCCTGCTGGCGCCCAATTACCCGGCGGGCAAGGATATGATCGCGGGCTTCAAGCGCTTCTACGAGGGCGAGATCGCCGATGAAGTCTATACCAAGCTTGGCCAGAACGACTACGCCGCCGAAATCGCGCAGATCCGATCGGCGGATGCGGATATGCTCTATTATTTCTTGCCGGGCGGCATGGGGATTTCCTTCATGAAGCAATACGCCGGTTCCGGTGCCGACAAGCCGGTGATGGGGCCCGCCTTCAGCTTCGATCAGGGTATCCTGGGCGCGATCGGCGAGGCGGCGCTTGGGGTCAAGAACACATCGCACTGGTCCAAGGATCTCGATGTGCCCGGCAATGCCGAGTTCGTGGAGAGCTTCATCGAGGAATTCGACCGCCTGCCGTCGCTCTACGCGGCGCAGGGTTTCGATACGGGTCTGCTTCTGGTTTCGGCAATGGAAAAGGCCGACATCTCGGATGCCGACGCGTTCCGCACTGCGCTGGAAGCGGCGGATTTCCAGTCGGTCCGGGGCGATTTCGAATTCGCGCCGAACCATCACCCGATTCACACCATCTACATGCGTGAGGTGGTCAAGGAGGGCGATGTGGTCACCAACAAGGTGATCGGTGTGGCCGCCGAGGATCATACCGACTCCTATGGCGTCGACTGCAAGATGTAAGGCCATGACCGCCGGGGCTACGCGCCCCGGCGGACCGGGCGGAATTCACGGCAGGTTAACGGGCAAATGAATCTGGTCCTTCTGATCGAGCAGCTTCTCAACGGGCTGCAATTCGGTGTCATGCTGTTTCTCATGGCGGCGGGTCTCACCCTCATCTTCGGGGTGATGGGGCTGATCAACCTCGCGCATGGTTCACTCTACATGATCGGGGCATTTGCCGCTGCCGCCGTGGCCTCGGCGACCGGCAGCTTCACCTTGGCGCTGATGGCGTCGCTGGCTGCCGCAGCGCTCGCCGGGGTGATCGTCGAAATGGTTGTCATCCGACGGCTTTACGACCGCGATCACCTTGATCAGGTGCTTGCCACGTTTGCGCTGATCCTGATCTTTTCTGAAGGCACCCGTTGGGTGTTCGGCTCATTCCCGATTTACCTCGATGTGCCCGCGGCCTTGTCGGGCGGGGTCAATCTGCCCTTTGGCATCAGATATCCGGCCTATCGGCTGGCCATCATCGGGATTGGCCTGATCGTCGCCTTCGGGCTTTTCCTGCTGATTACCCGCACAAGGATCGGGATGCGTATCCGTGCGGGCGAGAGCGACCGAGAGATGATCGGGGCGCTCGGCGTCAACATCGCGGTGCTCTACACGGCGATCTTCGCCCTTGGTGCGGCGCTGGCCGGGTTCGCGGGGGCCTTGGTCGGCGCGATCCAGTCCGTCGAGGTCGGCATGGGCGAGCCGGTGCTGATCCTGGCTTTCGTCACGATCGTGATCGGTGGCATCGGGTCGATCCGCGGCGCCTTTGTCGGGGCGCTTCTGGTTGGGCTGACCGACACGATGGGCCGGGTTTTGCTCCCGGTCCTGTTGCGCGCCTTCATGGAGCCCTCGGCGGCCACTGCGGTCGGTGCCGCGCTGGCCTCGATGTCGATCTATATCCTGATGGCGGCGATCCTGCTTTTCAAACCCACCGGCCTTTACGGGAGCGCCTGAACCATGCGGCGGGAAACCCTGATCAACACGATCCTGACCCTTGGCCTCTTGGCGGTGCCGCTGGTGGCCTGGGCGATGGATGAAACCTATACCGTTACGCTTGCCACCGAGATCGTGATTCTCGCGCTTGCCGGCGTCGGGCTCAACCTCGCGCTGGGGCTGGGTGGCTTGGTCAGCCTGGGCCATGCGATGTTCTTCGGTATCGGCGGCTACGCCGCCGGTATCCTGGCCAGTCACGCGCAAAGTTATGATCCCATCATGGAGTGGCCCTTCCTGATCGAGGGCACCCAGTCCATGCCGGTGATCTGGCTTCTGGCGATCGTGGCTTCGGCGTTGGTGGCACTGGCAACCGGGGCTCTGAGCCTGCGAACATCGGGCGTCTACTTCATCATGATCACCCTGGCGTTCGGCCAGATGTTCTATTACTTCACAATCTCCTGGCCCGCCTATGGCGGCGAGGACGGACTGTCGATCTACGTGCGCGACCGCTTCCCCGGGCTCAACACCCTCGATCCGATCCAGTTCTTCGGCCTGTGTTTCGTGCTGCTCATGGTTTGCCTCTTCATCGTGGCGCGACTGTCGCGCTCGGGCTTCGGCCTGGCGCTCAATGCCGCCCGCCAGAACGAGACGCGGGTGCGCGCCGTCGGGATCGAACCCTATCGCTTGCGGCTGATGGCCTTCGTCATTTCCGGCACGATTACCGGGTTGGCCGGTGCGCTTTACGCCGACCTGAACCGCTTTGTCAGCCCGGTGATGTTCTCGTGGCACACCAGCGGGGAAATCATGGTCTTCGTGATCCTGGGTGGCGTGGCGCGGCTCTTCGGGCCGGTTGCAGGGGCGGCGCTATTCATCATCCTCGAACAGGCGCTGGACGGTGTATCGGACTATTGGCACATCTATCTCGGCGCGCTGTTGCTGATTGTCGTGCTCTTCGCGCGCGGCGGGCTCATCGGTCTGTTGGCCGGGCGCAATGGCGGGGGCGGCCATGACTGAAACGCTTCTCGAAATTCGTGGCATGTCCAAATCCTTCGGTGCTCTCAAGGCATCTGATGACGTTTCGCTCGACCTCAAGCAGGGCGAGATACATGCACTGATCGGCCCCAATGGCGCCGGCAAATCGACGCTGATTGCCCAGATCGCGGGCAGCCTGCGTCCCGACCGCGGCGAGGTCTGGCTCGAAGGGCACAACGTGACCCATCAGGACGCGGTGGCCCGCGCCAAGGCGGGGTTGGGGCGGACGTTCCAGATTTCCTCGCTTGCGATGGAGGACACGGTGCTGCAAAACGCGATGCTCGGAGCGCTCGGTGCGCGCCGCCGCTTGCCCGGACTCTGGCGTCCCGTGATGCGCGACAGCGATCTGCGCACAACCGCCATGGGGGCCCTGCGAGAGGTCGGTCTCGAGGAGTTCGCCCATTTCCGCACGGCCGATCTCAGTCACGGCCAGCGTCGCCAGCTCGAGGTTGCCGTCGCCCTCACGCTCCGGCCGCACGTGTTCCTGATGGACGAACCCATGGCCGGGCTCGGCGCCGAAGGTTCGGCCATCCTGGTGGAGTTCCTTCGCAACCTCAAATCCCACGCGCCGATCCTCCTGGTCGAGCATGACATGGATGCGGTGTTCCAGTTGGCCGACCGGATCAGCGTTCTGGTCTATGGTCGGATCATCGCTACCGGCACACCGAGCGAGATCCGCGCCAACGCACAGGTGCGCGAGGCTTATCTGGGCGAGGAGGACGAGGAATGAGCCTTTTGCGACTCGAACATGTCTCGGCCTTCTATGGCGCTTCGCAGGCGCTTTTCGATGTCTCGCTCAGACTCGACCAGGGCGAGGTCGTCGCACTCATGGGCCGCAACGGCATGGGCAAGACCACCACGATCAAGGTGATCTGCCGGATGCTCAAGCATCGTGGCGGGGCGGTGATGCTCGACGGGCACGACATGGCGCGGTGGCCGTCCTATCGCGCCGCGCGCGCGGGGCTTGGCCTCGTCCCCGAGGGACGGCGCTGCTTTCCAAATCTTACCGTGCGCGAGAACCTTATCGCCCCGGCGCGGCCTGGCCACTGGACTTTGCGCCGCGTGTTCGAGTTCTTTCCCCGGCTGGGCGAGCGCGCGGGCCAGATGGCGATGTCGCTTTCGGGTGGCGAGCAACAGATGCTGGCCATCGGGCGCGCGCTGATGACCAACCCGCGCATCCTCATTCTCGACGAGGCGACCGAGGGCCTTGCCCCGGTGATCCGGAAAGAGATCTGGGCGGCCATCGCAGAGCTCAAGCGCGACACCGGGCTTGCCATTCTCGTGGTGGACAAATCCCTCAGGGAGCTCTCGCGCGTGGCCGACCGGGGGGTGATTCTCGAGCGGGGGCGCTCGGTCTGGGGCGGTGGCTTTGACCGTCTCGATGCTGAGAAGCGGGATCGCTACCTGGGCGTCTGAACCGATTTTTCGCCGAAAAATCGTGCGTTGCATACTCATTGCAGCAGAAAAATGGTTTTTCAAAAATTTACCATTTGATAAAATTTCAACTTGTGGCACCCTGAGAAAAAAGAACATCGAACTGGGAGATTGCCACAATGGCGCACACCATCCGGACCCCCGGCATCGTCGCGGGCCGTCTTGAGAAGGACGTTCTGGCCGAGAATTTTTCGGACCTGCACCCGCCGCTTGACGCGCATGAGGCGCATGTCGCCGCCGACCGCTGCTATTTCTGTCATGACGCGCCCTGCATCACGGCCTGTCCGACCGAAATCGACATCCCGCTTTTCATTCGTCAGATCGCGACCGACACACCGCTCGCCGCGGGCAAGACGATCCTGGAACAGAACATTCTTGGCGGGATGTGTGCGCGGGTCTGCCCGACCGAAACCCTGTGCGAAGAGGCTTGCGTGCGCGAACTGGCCGAGGGCAAGCCGGTCGAGATCGGGCGCTTGCAGAGGTTTGCCACGGACGCCTTGATGGCCCATGGTCCGCAGCCCTTCTCCCGTGCGGCGGCCACCGGCAAATCCGTGGCCGTGGTGGGGGCGGGCCCGGCGGGCCTGGCCTGCGCCCACCGCCTTGCGATGCATGGGCATGACGTCACCATCTACGAGAAACGAGACAAGCCGGGCGGGCTCAACGAATACGGCATCGCCAGCTACAAGACGGTGAACGATTTCGCGCAGGCCGAGGTCGATTGGCTTCTCGATATTGGCGGAATCGACATTCGCTATGGCCGGGCGCTCGGGCGCGATGTGACGCTGGAACAGCTTTCCGATGCCCATGACGCGGTGTTTCTCGGGATCGGCAAGCCCGGCGTGAACCGGCTGGACGGGTTCGACCTCGACGGTATCCGCCCGGCGGTCGATTTCATCGCCGATCTGCGCCAGTCCGATGACCTCGCGACCCTGCCGGTGGGCCGCCATGTGGTGGTAATCGGGGGCGGCATGACCGCCGTTGATGCAGCCGTGCAATCGAAATTGCTGGGGGCGGAAAGCGTGACGATCGTTTACCGCCGCGCGCAGGCCGACATGCCGGCCAGCCGCTACGAACAGGACCTTGCGGCCTCCAACGGCGTGAACCTGATGTTCAATGCGCAGCCGGTCTCGGCCAGCGGAGCCGGGGCGGTCGAAAGCGTCACTTTCGAATATACGGCCGACAACGGGACGGGTCTCAAAGGTACGGGCGAAAAGTTCGACCTGCCCGCCGATCAGGTGTTCCTCGCCATCGGACAGGTACTGGAGGGCGCGCCCGAAGATCTGTCGCGCGAGGGTGCCGCGCTGGCCACCGACCCGCATCATCGCACAGCGCTGGCCAATGTCTGGGCGGGCGGCGATTGTTCGGCCACCGGCGAAGATCTCACCGTGACCGCAGTGGCCCAGGGCCGCGACGCGGCAGAAGCGATCCACAAATCCCTGATGGGTGAAGGAGGGCCGACAAATGGCTGATCTCACGACGACTTTCCTCGGCATCACGACGCCCAACCCGTTCTGGCTGGCCTCGGCGCCGCCCACGGACAAGGAATATAACGTGCGCCGCGCCTTCGAGGCGGGTTGGGGCGGCGTGGTCTGGAAAACGCTGGGTGAGGATGGCCCGCCCGTCGTGAATGTCAACGGGCCCCGCTATGGCGCGGTCTGGGGGGCGGACCGCCGCTTGCTGGCGCTCAACAACATCGAGCTGATCACCGACCGCCCGCTGCAAACCAACCTTGACGAGATCGCGCGAGTGAAAAAGGACTATCCCGACCGGGCGATCATCGTGTCGCTGATGGTGCCCTGCACCGAGGAAAGCTGGAAGGCGATCCTGCCGCGCGTGGCCGAAACCGGGGCCGACGGGATCGAGCTCAATTTCGGCTGCCCCCACGGTATGAGCGAGCGCGGCATGGGCTCAGCCGTTGGGCAGGTGCCCGAATATATCGAGATGGTCACGCGCTGGTGCAAGGAAAACTACGACAAGCCGGTGATCGTGAAGCTGACCCCCAACATCACGGATATCCGCTATCCCGCGCGTGCGGCCAAGGCGGGCGGGGCCGACGCGGTGAGCCTGATCAATACCGTCAGTTCCATCACTTCGGTCGATCTCGACGATTTCTGCCCAGAGCCCGCGATCGACGGCAAGGGCAGCCATGGCGGGTTGTGCGGCCCGGCGGTGAAACCCATGGCCCTAAACATGGTGGCCGAGATTTCCCGCGACGCGGAAACCGCGGGTCTGCCCATTTCGGGGATAGGCGGCGTCACGACATGGCGCGATGCGGCCGAGTTCATGGCACTTGGCGCGGGCAACGTGCAGGTCTGCACCGCGGCCATGACCTATGGCTTCAAGGTCGTGCAGGAAATGATCTCGGGGCTCGGCGACTGGATGGATCGCAAGGGATACGCAAGCACCGAAGAGTTCATCGGCAAGGCTGTGCCGAACGTGACCGACTGGCAATATCTCAACCTCAATTTCGTGACAAAGGCGCGCATCGACCAGGAAAGCTGTATCAAGTGCGGCCGCTGCTACGCAGCCTGCGAAGACACCTCGCACCAGGCAATCTGGATGAAGGAGGGGCGCGTTTTCGAGGTCAACGATGCCGAATGCGTGGCCTGCAACCTCTGCGTCAATGTCTGCCCGGTCGAGGATTGCATCACCATGGAACGTCTGCCGGCGGGCCAGACCGATCCGCGCACCGGCCAGGTGGTTTCGGACGATTACGCCAACTGGACGATGCACCCCAACAACCCGGCGGCACAAGCCGCGGAATAGCCCGGGGTTTTGGCAGAAAGGACCGCGAACGAGACTTCCGCGAATTCTGCGAAGGCGCGCGCGTTCGGCTGGAAAAGCCCGCCCAATGAGACGTGGCAACAGCCGGCGCAAGGCCAACCCGTCAGGGTCGCAGCAAACGGGTGAACATCAATTCCAGGTGCGCCTCGGCATCGGGATAGGGGTCGATGTCCTCGCTCCCCAGGACTGCGTGCACCTGAACGTCGAAATCCGCGTAGTGCTGGGTCAGTGCCCAGATCGAGAAGAACAGGTGATAGGGATCGACCGGCGCGATCTTGCCATCCGCGACCCAGCGGCGGATGACCCGCGATTTCTCGTCCACGAGGGTCTTCAACTCGCCTGACAGATACGGCGCGATCCGCGGTGCACCCTGGATGATCTCGTTGGCGAAAAGGCGGCTTTCGCGCGGAAAATCGCGGCTCATCTCGAGCTTGCGCCGGACATATCCCACGATCTCGCTCAGCGGCTCACCCGCCTCGTCGAGCGCCCGCAGCGGATCGAGCCAGGCTTCGAGCAGCCCGTCAAGCAGCGCGGTGTGAATCGCCTCTTTGGACGGGAAGTAATAGAGCAGGTTCGGCTTGGACAGCCCCGCCGCGCGCGCGATCTGGTCGACCGTCGATCCACGAAACCCATTTGTCGAGAAAACGTCAAGCGCCGCTTCGAGAATCGCAGCCGTGTTCTTTTGCTGAATCCGCGTTGCCATCCACGCCTGCCATCACGTTCACATCCTCGCCCCTGTCCGGGCAAACCGGTTGCCAGATGATCAAGCATCGACCATTCATGCAGAATGGACTTTCCGGACATGGCAACATGATGCGAAGTTCTTGACTGACTGTAAAGCCGTGTTAGCGTCGGTTTTGACCTGTTGGTCAAAACAGGACCAATAAGGGGGGCAGGCCGATATGTGTCCCCCTCCAAAAGAAGCGAACAGAGAGGATCACGTCATGCCCGCAGCGGGGGAGAATCTGAGGATCAACGCCGACCGTCTTTGGGACAGCATCATGGAGATGGCCAAGATCGGCCCCGGTGTGGCCGGCGGCAACAACCGCCAGACCCTGACCGACGAGGATGCCGAGGGTCGCGCGCTGTTTCAGTCGTGGTGCGAAGAGGCCGGTCTGACCATGGGCGTGGACGAGATGGGCACCATGTTCGCCATGCGCCCGGGCACCGACCCCGACGCGCTTCCGGTCTATGTGGGCAGCCACCTCGACACCCAGCCCACGGGCGGCAAATATGACGGCGTGCTGGGCGTGCTGGCGGGGCTCGAGATCATCCGCACGCTCAACGATCTCGACATCAAGACGAAACACCCCATCGTCGTGACCAACTGGACCAACGAGGAAGGCACGCGCTTTGCCCCCGCGATGCTGGCCTCCGGGGTATTTGCCGGGGTGCTCGGTCAGGACTGGGCCTATGACCGGGTCGATGCCAAGGGCAAGCGGTTCGGTGACGAGTTGGAGCGCATCGGCTGGAAGGGCGCGGAAAAGGTCGGCGCCCGCAAGATGCACGCGTTTTTCGAGCTGCATATCGAACAGGGGCCGATTCTCGAGGCCGAGGGCAAGGATATCGGTGTTGTCACCCACGGGCAGGGGCTGCGCTGGATCGAATGCACGGTCACGGGCAAGGGGCAGCACACCGGCTCGACCCCGATGTATATGCGCCGCAACGCGGGCCGTGGCCTGGCCCGGGTGACGGAACTGGTGCACGAGATCGCGCTCCAGTATCAACCCAACGCCGTCGGTGCCATAGGGCAGATCGACGTTTATCCCAACAGCCGCAACATCATCCCCGAAAAGGTGGTCTTCACGGTCGATTTCCGCTCTCACATCATCGAGACGCTCGAAGCGATGGTGCAGGAGTTGAACGAGACCGCGCCCGGGATCTGTGCCGATATCGGGGTCAACTTCAAATCCGAGGTGGTCGGATTCTTCGACCCGCCCGCCTTCGACGAAACGCTTGTGGGCCGGGTGCGCGACGCGGCCGAACGGCTGGGCTACAGCCACATGGACATCGTCTCCGGCGCGGGGCACGATGCCTGCTGGGTCAACCGGCTCTATCCGACAACCATGGTGATGTGCCCCTGCGTGGATGGCCTGAGCCACAACGAGGCCGAGGAGATTTCCAGGGACTGGGCGCAGGCCGGGGCCGATGTGCTGATGCATGCAGTGGTCGAAACGGCGGAGATCGTGGGGTGAGCCTTCGTGCGGCGATATCCGCCCCGGACATCTACCGGGGCGATCCTCCGGAGAGGGAGTCGTGATGCAGGACCCGATTGCCGGACCGGTCGGCTCGATTGCGGCGCGCATCGCTGCCGAGCTTCACGACTACGATCCCGACGCGGGCAATATCCGCGCCGTGGGGCAGGTCACACCGATGCCCGTCCACTGGCACCGGCTGTTGCTGGCCGAGTTCCGCGCGGCACTGATCGACCCGCAGGAGGTCGAGACGTTGTTTCCGGGCGGCATGACGGAGATATGCTGGGCCGTCACTCGCTCGAACGGCGCCTATCGCGTGATCTATGTCCCGTGGGCCGGGGTGTTCTCGCTCGCGGTCGAGTCGAGATACGGGCCGGTCGATATCGGCGTCCATGGCGACGCGGTATCGGTTTTCGGCGCGATACATTAGGATAAAACAGGGAGACAAGGACAATGAGCACCAAAGTCATCAAGAACGGCACCGTCGTGACCGCCGATCTGACCTACA
>NZ_JAWLDS010000050.1:0-22276 GCF_041686535.1 Aquicoccus sp.
GAAAACTGACCGCCAATCTGCTTTCCATCTCGCCTTTCAACCAGACATCCCACGCATAACCCGACCAGGAGAACGCTTTCGAGAGGGCAAGTGGCGGAGACGATGGGATTCGAACCCACGAGACCCTTCCGGGCCTACTCCCTTAGCAGGGGAGCGCCTTCGACCACTCGGCCACGTCTCCGACGCCCCGTTTAAAGATCTGGTGGCACCGGGACAAGGGGCAATCAAGATAAATCACGTCGGGTCGGGGCAATTCTTCACAACCGCTGCGATAGCGTTGTCGCCACGCTTGCGAGGAAGACACGCGTCTTGGAATGGCCAAACCCTCGAGTTTCAACCTTTTCCTGGCTGCGAGACGATCCCCAAACGGCTTCTCTGATGGCTGACGGAGTTCAAAAATTGTCCTTGGCCTTGCGCACGGCGGCGAAGACCTCTGCCGGGTCGGCGCCGGTCAGCCCGACGGAGGACTGAACTTCGGCGACGTGCCCACGCAGGAAGGGGTTGGTGTCAAGCTCCAGTTGCAGCTTGGAGGGCACGGTGAAGCGGCCTTCGGCGCGGGTGGCCTCGATTTCCTTGGCGCGCTGTTGCAGGGCCGGGTTGCCGGGTTCGATCGTGAGCGCAAAACGGGCATTGGCGGCGGTATATTCGTGGCCCGAACAGATCAACGTGTCGGGGGCGAGGGCGGCGAGTTTCGACAGGCTGTCAAACATCTGCGCGGCACTGCCCTCGAAGAGCCGACCGCAGCCCAATGCCATCAGGCTGTCGCCGGTGAAGGCATAGCCCGATTCGGGGAAGTGATAGGCGATGTGGCCGACGGTGTGGCCGGGCACGTCGATCACGCCGATCCATTCTATGCCCACGGTAATGGTCTCGCCCTCTTTTACCTTGAGATCGAGAGGTGGCAGGCGG
The DNA here is from genome assembly GCF_041686535.1 of Aquicoccus sp. Taxonomy (NCBI): domain Bacteria; kingdom Pseudomonadati; phylum Pseudomonadota; class Alphaproteobacteria; order Rhodobacterales; family Paracoccaceae; genus Aquicoccus; species Aquicoccus sp. Next base: position 910 of record NZ_JAWLDS010000050.1, read on the forward strand.
TGGGCATCGGCGGCCGCACCGATCACGACCGCCTCGGGCCAGTCGCGTTTCAGCGCGTCAAAGCCTTCGACGTGATCGTGATGGTGATGTGTGAGCAGGATATGGGTGAGCGTCCAGCCACGCCGTTCCAGTTCGGCGGCGATGGGGGCCGCTTCGGGCACGTCCACGAGAGCGGTGTCGCCTGTATCGGGGTCATGGACCAGAAAGGCGTAATTGTCCGACAGGCAGGGGATTGTGACGAGATCGAAGGCCATGGCGTTTCGCGCTCCTGTTGATATTGTAGGGGCCAGAGTGACCGATCCGGAGCCGGGCCGCAATGCATCTTGATGTGCAGGATCTGCGCAACTTCTATTACCGTAGCACGTTGGGGCGGGCAGCGCAGGATGTGATCCGCGGGCAGATGCTTGAATTCTGGCCCGAGGCCAAGGGTCAGACAGTGGTGGGCTTTGGCTTTGCGGTGCCGCTTTTGCGACCCTATCTGGCCGAGTCGCGGCGGGTTGTGGCGCTGATGCCGGGGCCTCAGGGGGTGATGGCGTGGCCCTCGGGCATGCCCAATGTCAGCGTGCTGAGCGAGGAGACGCATTGGCCGATCGAGACGGGGCGGGTAGACAAGCTTGTCGTGTTGCACGGGCTGGAGACCAGCGAGATGCCGAGCGCGGTGTTGCAGGAATGCTATCGGGTGCTGGGGCCGGGGGGCAAGGTGCTCTTTATCCTGCCCAACAGGGCCGGGCTGTGGAGTCGCAATGACCGCACGCCGTTTGGCTATGGCCGACCTTACACGCTGGGCCAGCTTGATGCGCAACTCAAGGCGCATGGGTTCCTTGCGGGAGAACAGCGCACGACGCTCTATCAGCCGCCGAGCGCGCGACGGTTCTGGCGCAGGACCGCTTCCTTCTGGGAGCGGGTAGGCCGGTCGGTGCCGATGATCGCACCGGGCGGTGTCCTGATGGTGGAGGCGTCGAAGCGGGTACCTGCTCCGAGCGGCGGGCTGGGCGTTCGGGTCCAGCGTCCGATCTCGATTCTCGATCCCAAGCCCGAGGCCAAGCCGGCCTAGTCGAAGGGTCGCCGCGTATGTGCGCCACGCTACGGATCAGCGGCGGATCTCGACCGAACCGGCGATCGGGCCGGTAAGGGCGAGCGAGGGATTGTGATTGATCTCGCCGAATTCATGCCTTGCCCCGGATTCGAGATCGGTGAAGTATCCTTCATTGCCAAGCCAGATCCACGCGATAGCACGAAAATCAGGCGCACCGAGGCTGGTTGCGAATTTCGCGGTAATCGCGCCGGGGCTGAGTGGTGGGCTGCCTGGTGGCGACTGGACCAGCACAATCGAGCTGTGGGTATCACTGGACCCGGCGGTTTCAGTCGTTTCGATGAAGCGGATTGCATGGACCGGACCCTGCGTCGTGGGGGGCAGCTTGATAGAAATCCGAGAGTCGGGATGGCTCAGATCGAAAAAGCGTTCGGGTGGTGGACCGTCTCGCCGCCAGTCATGGCACGGAGCAAAGCAATGACGGACGGGTTCCGACGGGGACCTGTCGCCCGAAGCGGACGCGGGCGGGTATAGACCTTCTCCCTTAAGAGCGCCGACAGTGATCGCGGCGGGGGCAGTATGAGGCACTGGTGGGGGCGTGAGTGTCTTGCTGTCACTCAGCGACAAGAGCACCACCGCGTCGCTCGGCAATTTGGACAGACCGGGCAGGTGTATCAGCAATGGCGGCGCATTGGGCATGACCGAAAGCGAGAGTTCGATGCGGTTTGCGGCCTCGTTGTGATGCTGGCTGAGTTGGGGAGTGGACCTGTCAAGCAAGGCATCGGGCAGGGCGATTACGAGCATGTCCTCGTCCGGGTCGAAGCCCGGCATCTCACATGGCGATTCGGCATAGGCGATGGAGATGTCCATGAACTGCATTCTTGAATGACCGAAATGACCATGAAACCTGCTGCGTGCCGTTACGCGCGGTGCACGCCAGTTTCGCGATCCCCGGGGGCAGAGTCAAACCATCCCTGACATGCAAATGGCACCCTTTGCGGGGGCATCGCGTATTTGGTAGCGTTAACGATTCAAAGGCCGGATCGCTGCCGCAACGACAAGGAATCGCGAAATCGGACCTGAATGTTCGCATTTTTCGCGCGCTGTTTTTTGTGCAAACGGTCGCACTTCTGTTAAGTATCTGAAAAAACGTTATATTCATGGGTGCAGGATTCGATTATAGCAGGTTGCTAGGTTCGATGGGCTCTGCTACACCCGCCCCGATTTCGACGTTTTGCGAGAGCAAGGCGACCAACGCCCCCGGATGCCATGCGGCTGGAGCAAAGGCTCTGCGCCGTGTGTGGCGTGTCAAACCGGGGCCAGAAAATCGGAAGGGTGGATGTGTCCGAACCAGCTTCGATCTCAACCGGCATCGCTGCGCGCTATGCCACGGCCGTGTTTGAACTGGCCAAGGAATCCGATAATTTGGCTGACTTGGAAGGCGATATTGCCGCGCTTGAAGATGCGCTGGCCGAAAGTGCCGATTTCAATTCGCTGATCTCGTCGCCGCTCCATTCGCGAGACGTGCAAGCCAGGGCAATGTCCGCGATCGCGGACAAGATGGGCCTTTCGCAAACGATGGCCAGTACGCTTGCTCTGATGGCCGCCAAGCGCCGGCTTTTCGTTCTGCCCCAGCTTGTCCGGGCCCTGCGCGCCGCGATTGCCAAGGACAAGGGCGAGGTGACAGCGGATGTGGTGAGTGCCAAGCCCCTGACCAAGACGCAGGAGAGCAAGCTTGCCAAATCGCTCAAGTCCAGCTTCGGCAAGGACGTGATCATAAATTCGACCGTCGATGAAAGCCTCATCGGCGGTCTTGTCGTCAAGGTAGGTTCGAAAATGATCGACACGTCGATCCGCTCGCGCCTGAATTCTCTCCAGAATGCAATGAAAGAGGTCGGATAAATGGGTATCCAAGCAGCAGAGATTTCTGCGATCCTGAAGGACCAGATCAAGAATTTCGGCAAGGATGCCGAGGTTGCCGAGATCGGCCGGGTGCTGTCGGTTGGCGACGGGATTGCCCGTGTTCACGGGCTGGACAAGGTTCAGGCCGGTGAGATGGTCGAATTCCCCGGTGGTATCCGGGGCATGGCGCTCAACCTCGAAACCGACAATGTGGGGATCGTGATCTTCGGATCTGACCGCGACATCAAGGAAGGCGATACCGTAAAGCGCACCAACGCGATCGTGGATGTGCCGGTTGGCGATGAGCTTCTGGGACGCGTGGTGGATGGGCTTGGCAATCCGATCGACGGCAAGGGGGCGATCGAAACCTCCGAGCGCAGCCTGGCCGATGTGAAGGCGCCGGGCATTATCCCGCGTAAATCGGTGCACGAGCCGATGGCCACCGGCCTCAAGGCCGTCGACTCGATGATCCCGATCGGGCGCGGTCAGCGTGAATTGATCATCGGTGACCGTCAGACCGGCAAGACCGCGGTGGCGCTCGACACGATCCTCAACCAGAAGACCTATAACGACGCGGCCGGAGACGACGAGAGCAAGAAGCTCTATTGTGTCTACGTGGCGGTCGGCCAGAAGCGTTCCACGGTTGCACAGCTTGTCAAGAAACTCGAGGAAACCGGCGCGATCGACTATTCGATCGTGGTGGCGGCGACGGCCTCGGACCCCGCGCCGATGCAGTTTCTAGCCCCCTATGCGGCCACCGCGATGGCCGAGCATTTCCGCGACAACGGGCGCCACGCGCTGATCATTTACGATGACTTGTCGAAACAGGCCGTGGCCTATCGCCAGATGTCGCTGCTGCTGCGCCGTCCGCCGGGGCGTGAAGCCTATCCGGGCGACGTGTTCTACCTTCATTCGCGTTTGCTGGAACGCTCGGCCAAGCTCAACGAGGATCATGGCTCGGGCTCTCTCACGGCGCTGCCAATCATCGAGACACAGGCCGGGGACATCTCGGATTTCATCTCGACCAACGTGATTTCGATTACGGACGGGCAGATCTTCCTGGAGACCGATCTCTTCTATCAGGGCGTGCGCCCGGCCGTGAATACCGGCCTTTCGGTGAGCCGTGTTGGCGGTTCGGCCCAGACCAATGCGATGAAATCAGTTGCCGGCCCAGTGAAGCTGGAACTGGCGCAATATCGAGAGATGGCGGCCTTTGCGCAATTCGGGTCCGACCTCGATGCGGCGACGCAGCAGTTGCTGAACCGCGGTGAGCGTCTGACCGAGCTGATGAAACAGGCGCAATACTCGCCGCTGACCAATGCCGAGATCGTCTGCGTGATCTATGCGGGCACCAAGGGTTATCTCGACAAGCTGCCGGTGAGCGATGTCGGGCGGTTTGAGCAGGGGCTGCTTGCGCATCTGCGCAGCAAGCACAAGGATGTGCTCGACTACATCACCAAGGAGGATCCCAAGATCAAGGGAGACGCCGAGGACAAGATCAAGGCCGCGATTGACGAGTTCGCCGCAGACTTCGCGTAAGGGGAGATCGGGCAATGGCCAGTCTCAAGGATCTGAAAAACCGGATCTCGTCGGTCAAGTCGACCCGCAAGATCACCAAGGCCATGCAGATGGTCGCCGCGGCAAAACTGCGCCGGGCGCAGGAGGCCGCGGAAATGTCGCGGCCTTACACCGAGCGGTTCAACGCGGTGATCGCCAAGCTCGCCGCGTCGGTGGGTGACGCCGAGAACGCGCCGCCGCTTCTGGCCGGAACTGGCGCGGACAACGTGCATCTTCTGGTGGTGATGACCGCGGAGCGCGGCCTGTGCGGCGGTTTCAATGCGAATATCGCCAAACTTGCGAAGGCCGAAGCGTCGAAGCTGGCGGCCGAAGGCAAGACAGTCAAGATCATCACCGTCGGCAAGAAGGGCCGCGACGCGATGAAACGCGACTATGGTGATCTGTTCATCGACCATGTCGACCTGAGCGAGGTTAAGCGCGTGGGCTTTGGCGATGCCCAGGCTATCGCGACCAACGTTCTCGAACGGTTCGACGCGGGCGAGTTCGACGTGGCCAAGATCTTCTTTTCGCGGTTCGAAAACGTAGTCTCGCAGATCCCCACCATGCAACAGGTCATTCCGGCTGAAGTGGGCGACGAGGCGGCAGCCGACGCGGATAGCTTCTATGACTACGAGCCCGACGAGACCGAGATTCTGTCCGAGCTTCTACCCCGCGGAGTCGCGACGCAGATATTCAGCGCCTTGTTGGAGAATGGCGCCTCGGAGCAGGGCGCACGGATGTCGGCGATGGACAATGCAACCCGCAACGCGGGTGAGATGATCGACAAGCTGACCATCGAATACAACCGCTCGCGTCAGGCCGTGATCACCAACGAGCTGATTGAAATCATTTCCGGCGCGGAAGCGCTGTAAGACAAACCGGAGACGAAACACATGGCAAACGCAAAAGGCAAAGTCACGCAGGTGATTGGCGCCGTGGTGGACGTGCAGTTCGACGATCACCTGCCGGCGATCCTCAACGCGCTGGAAACCGACAACAATGGCAAGACGCTGGTCCTCGAAGTGGCGCAGCACCTGGGCGAGAATACAGTGCGCACGATCGCGATGGATGCGACCGAGGGCTTGGTGCGCGGCCAGGAGGTGACTGACACCGATGCACCTATCATGGTTCCCGTGGGCACAGCCACGCTGGGCCGGATCCTCAACGTGATCGGCGAGCCAGTTGACGAGAAGGGTCCGATTGAAGCCGAAGAAAAACGCGCCATTCACCAACCGGCCCCGGATTTCTCCGACCAGTCCACCGAGTCGGAGATCCTCGTGACAGGGATCAAGGTCGTCGACCTGCTGGCCCCCTATGCCAAGGGCGGCAAGATCGGCCTTTTCGGCGGCGCCGGCGTTGGCAAGACGGTTCTGATCCAGGAGTTGATCAACAACATCGCCAAGGTACATTCGGGCCTCTCGGTCTTTGCCGGTGTCGGTGAACGGACCCGTGAGGGCAATGACCTTTACCACGAGATGATCGATTCCGGCGTTCTGACCCCTGACAATCTGGCCGATTCCAAGATCGCGCTGGTCTATGGTCAGATGAACGAGCCGCCGGGTGCGCGTGCGCGTGTGGCGCTGACGGGGCTGACCCTTGCCGAGCAGTTCCGCGACGCATCGGGTGCGGACGTTCTTTTTTTTGTCGACAACATCTTCCGCTTCACGCAGGCAGGTTCCGAGATGTCGGCCCTTCTGGGCCGTATCCCCTCTGCCGTGGGCTATCAGCCAACGCTGGCCACCGACATGGGTGCCATGCAAGAGCGGATTACCTCGACGACCAATGGCTCGATCACTTCGATCCAGGCCGTCTATGTCCCTGCGGACGACCTGACCGACCCGGCGCCCGCAACCACCTTTGCCCACCTCGATGCGACCACGGTGCTTAACCGTGCAATCTCTGAACTGGGTATCTACCCGGCCGTGGATCCTCTCGATTCGACCTCGCGGCTGATGGACCCGCTGATTATCGGCGAGGAGCATTACAGCGTGGCTCGCGACGTGCAGGAAATCCTGCAGCGCTACAAGGCGCTCCAGGACATCATCGCGATCCTCGGCATGGACGAGCTTAGCGAAGAGGACAAGCTGACCGTGGCACGGGCGCGCAAGATCCAGCGCTTCCTGTCCCAGCCGTTTGACGTGGCCAAGGTCTTTACCGGCTCGGATGGTGTGCAGGTTCCGCTCGAAAAGACCATCGACAGCTTCAAGCGGGTCGTGGCGGGCGAGTTCGACCACCTGCCCGAAGGCGCGTTCTACATGGTTGGTGACATCGACGATGTGATCGCAAAAGCCGAGAAGCTGGCCGCTGACGCTGCGTGATCCCGGGCGTCCCCCGGTTGTTTATTTGGGCGGGGGGCTTCGCCTGGAAAGGAGATGAACATGGCTGATACGATGCAATTCCATCTGGTGAGTCCCGAGCGGCAACTTGCCTCTCTTGCGGTGGCGGAAATTCAGATGCCGGGCGCAGATGGCGATCTCACGGCGATGCCGGGCCATGCGCCTTTGATCACGACGTTGCGACCCGGTGTGGTTCGGGTGAAAGGTCCCGAAGGTGAAGCGGCGTTTCTCGTGACCGGCGGTTTTGCCGAGATCGGCGCCGATACCGCAAGCGTCCTGGCCGAGCTTGCCAAACCGGTCGCTGATGCATCGGCGGCTGATCTTGATCCGCTGATCGAGGCGACCACGGCGACGGCGACCGAAGCGTCGGGAGCCGCGCGTGACCGGGCCGACAAGCAACTGGCCGATCTCAAGGCTTTGCGTGACATGGTGGCTGGCTGACACCGGAACGACTGGACAGACCGAAGATCTAGGAAAGGCTCTGATCTATATCAGGGCCTTTTTCTTTTGCAAAACAGGGAATTTGAGGCGAGTCTTGAAGCTGATCGTTTGGATCTGCGGAGAAAACGCCGCGAAAGGCGAAGTATGAAACGGCTTACGGCAAACACCATTGGCATCCTTCAGGGAGACGAAACACTATTCGAGGATTTCGAGGATGGCGGTGAAATGTGGACCGGGACGGGCCAGCGTGAGCGGCGCAAACCAGTCCAGTTTTCCGAAGCCTTCACCGAAGCGCCGGTAGTCCATTGTTCCTTGTCACTTTGGGATGTTGATAACGGGGCCAACATTCGGGCCCATGTTGAGGCTGAAAATGTTCACGGCGAGGGTTTCGAACTTGTGTTTCGGACATGGGGCGACACGAGGATCGCACGTGTGCGCCTGGCGTGGATCGCGATCGGGCCATTGGCCAACGAAGATGATTGGGAGCTCTACTGACACCTGTTCTCAGGATGATAATCAGAAAATACCCTCGTAAATCGGCTCCAGCATCTCGGTGTCAAACAATGAACTGACGCTGGTACCATTCCAGATGTTCAGAATCGCCTGGGCGAAAAGCGGTGCGGTGGGAAGGATGCGGATATTGGGTGCGGATCTTGTTGGCTCGCTGGCCTCGATGGAGTCAGTGATCACCAGAGATTTCATCACCGATTTGGTGATCCGTCCCACCGCGGGGCCCGAGAGCACCCCATGCGAGATGTAGGAGTGGACCTCGCTCGCGCCATTCTGCATGATCACCTCGGCGGCCTTGCACAGCGTTCCGGCAGTGTCACAGATGTCATCGACGATGATGCAGCATTTTCCCTCGACATTGCCAATCACGGTCATCTCGGCCACCTCGCCGGGTTTTTCGCGGCGCTTGTCTACGATGGCGAGCGGGGCATTGATCCGCTTGGCCAGTTCACGTGCCCGGGCGACCCCGCCGACATCGGGCGAGATGACCATCACATCCGAGAGCCGGTCGGCGAACTGCTTCATGATATCAAGGGCAAAGAGTGGAGAAGCGTAGAGGTTGTCGACGGGAATGTCGAAAAACCCCTGGATCTGGGCCGCGTGGAGATCCATCGTCAGCACCCTTTCGATCCCCGCTCCCACGATCATGTTGGCAACGAGCTTGGCCGAGATCGGCGTGCGGGCCTTGGTGCGCCGATCCTGACGGGCATAGCCGAAATAGGGAATCACGGCGGTGGTGCGCGAGGCCGAGGACCGGCGCAACGCGTCGGACATGATGAGTAGTTCCATCAGGTTGTCATTGGCCGGATTCGAGGTCGGCTGAATGATGAACATGTCTTCGCCGCGAACATTCTCGAACACTTCGACAAAGATCTCGCCGTCGTTGAAGCGTTCAACTCGGGTATCGACAAGTTGGGTATTGACCCCTCTATGCATCGACATGCGCCGTGCAATGCCCTTGGCGAGAGTCAGGTTGGCATTACCCGAAATGAGCTTCGGTTCCTTGGTGATTGGCATGGCGGCTTGGTCCCCGGGTGCGTCTGGCGTGACAGAATCGTGACGTTGACACCGCTTAGCATCTCTCTAGGGTCTGGCAAAGATGTGACCCCCCAAGTCTTGCGCGAAGGAGAGGAATTTGGCCCGGATCGAGTACTATTTTTCCACGCTGAGTCCCTATGCCTATCTGGCGGGTCCGCGGCTCGAGGAGATTGCTGCGCGGCACGGGGCTGCCATCACCTACAAACCGATGGACATTGCCGCCGTGTTTGCGCGCACCGGTGGTACACCATTACCCGAGCGGACCCCGGCGCGGCAGGCCTATCGGTTGCAGGAATTGCGCCGCCAGTCGCAGAAGGCAGGGTTGCCACTGACCCTGGAACCGGCCTTCTTTCCTACCAACCCGGCGCCCTCGTCTTATGCGGTCATCGCGGCGCAGGCGGCAGGTGGAGGGAATCTGGGGGCGCTGGTGCACTGCCTCTTGCGGGCTTGCTGGGCGGAGGAGCGCAATATTGCCGAGGAAGAGGTGGTGCAGGACTGCCTGCAGGCGGTGGGGTTCGATCCGGGATTGACCATGAGCGGACTTCTGAGCGGAGCCGAGACTTATGCCCGAAATACCGAGGACGCGGTTGCAGCGGGTGTGTTCGGTGCGCCATTCTATATCTGCGAGGATGGCGAGATGTTCTGGGGCCAGGACCGGCTTGAAGATCTCGATGCGCATCTGGCGGGTGAGCTCTAGGATGGTCAAGGACATTAGAGGCGGCCACCCGACATTCTGGACCGAGTTCGGCGCTGGCCCGCGCCGGGCGCTTCTGATCCATTGTTCGCTGGCCCATTCCGGTGCGTGGAAGGGGCTGGCCGCGCATCTGGGGAATGAACTGACTATGCGGGCCTATGACCTCCCGGGCCATGGGCGCAGCGATGACTGGACGCCTGCGCGCGACATGCAGGAGATGTCGGTTGCGATGGCGGCGGATGTGGTCGGTGATGACGGGCCGATGGATGTGATCGGCCATTCCTTCGGTGCCACGGTGGCCATGCGGCTGGCGATCGAGCGGCCCGAGCTGGTGCGCAGCCTCGTTCTGATCGAGAGTGTGTTCATCGCTGCGGCGCTGGCCGACAATCCGGAGCTGGTGCCACAGCATGATGAGATGAATGCCGGGTTCCGGGAGGCGCTGGTTGCGGGCGACCGGCGCGAAGCGGCGCGCGCCTTCATGCGCGATTGGGGCGACGGGCGACCGTGGGAGAGCCTGCCGCAAGAGCAGCGCGACACGCTGGCTGCAAAGATCCACCTGATCCAGGCCAACCAGGCGACGGTTCTGGAGGACCGCCCGCGGATTCTGGCGGATCGCAAGATTGAGGCGCTGGACGTGCCGGCGCTCTTGCTACGCGGGGCCGAAAGCTCGGTCTTCGTAGGCCCGACCCATGCGGCGATTGCCCGGCGGCTCAGCGGCGCGCGGGATGTGGCGATCGAGGGGGCCGGGCATATGGCGCCGATCACCCATCCGCGTGCGGTGGCTGATCTGGTCTTGGAGTTCCTCGCGGACGTGCCCGAGCGGGCGAATGCGGATTGAACTGCGAAGGGAGGGCGCTGCCCCCGGGGCGCAAAACGCGGCGCGTTCTGTCACCTTCATCCCCTGAGAATTTCGGGCAGGATGAAGGTTGGATCAGCCCCGGGCCACGTCGAGGAAACGGTCGATCTCATGATCGGGCATGGACCAGTCGCAAACGAGGCGGGCGGGCAGTGGCTCGTCAGGGTCGCCGCGGTCGAGCGTGTCGGACAGGATGTGATAGACCGCACCGGCGGCAACGAGGCGCTGATGCATGGCGCGGGGCATGTGGGTGTAGATCATGTTGGCGTCGGGTGTGCCGTCGATGCGCACACCGGGCAACGCGCGCAGGCCACTGGCAAGGTGCGCGCAGCCCGCGTTGGCGCGCCGCGCGAGATCGAGCCAGAGGTCGTCGGCGAGATAGGCCTGCATCTGGGCCGAGAGGTAACGGTGTTTAGAGAAGAGATGCCCGCCCCGCTTGCGGCGCAGTTCGAACTCCCAGGCCGGGGCGGGATCGAAGAAGATCACTGCCTCGACACCGATGCAGCCGTTCTTGGTCCCGCCGAAGGAAACCGAGTCAATGCCGCTTTTCCAGGTCATCTCGGCCGGTGTGCAGCCCAACGCCACCAGCGCATTGGCAAAGCGCGCGCCGTCGAGATGGGTCTTGAGTCCGTAGTCGCGCGCCGTGGCAGTGAGGTCGGCAATATCATCGAGGGAATAGACATGGCCGCGCTCGGTGACCTGGGTGATCGAGACGGGGCCGCGCTGAGGCCCGTGAACGCCGCGGTTGCCCTCGCCCTCGATGGCGGTGCGCAGCGCGTCGGGGGTCATGCGGTCGCTGTCGCCCACCAGGGTGAGCTTGGCCCCGCCGGTGTAGAACTCGGGCGCGTTGCACTCGTCCTCGTGAATATGGGCAACCGGCGAACAGAAGATGGTTTGCCAGGGCGCGGTGAGGCTGGCCAGGGCGAGCGCATTGGCGGTGGTGCCGGTGGCGACGAGATAGACCGCGGCCTCGGGCGCCTCGAAAAGCGTGCGGATGCGCTCGCGGACCTCGTCCATGATCGCGTCGTCGCCATAGCCCATGGCAAAGCCTTCGTTGGCGCGGGTGAGCGCGTCGAGAATGGCCGGGTGGGCCGGGCCGGAATTGTCGGAGGCAAAGAACATCAGGTGGGCTCCTCGATGATATGGTTTTCCCAATCGTCTTCGTCGATCTCGAATTCGGGGACGGTGCGGTGCTGCATCGACACGCCTGCATCATGGACCGATTGCGCCGTGCCGGTCAAAAGCGGGTGCCAATCAGGCAGGGAATCGCCCTGCCAGAGCCGTTTATAGGCACAGGTTTTGGGCAGCCAATAAGCGCTTCTTTCAATCGTGGCGGGGTCGAGCGTGATACACTCGGGCACGAACTGATGGCGGATCGTGTATTGAGCGCAGCGACAGGTCGTGTCGTCGAACAAGCGGCAGGCGACGCGGGTCAGCGCGACCTCGCCGGTTTCTTCATCTTCGAGCTTGTTGAGGCAACATTTGCCGCAGCCGTCGCAGAGCGCTTCCCATTCGGCGCGGGTCATGCGGTCGAGCGGGGTCGATTCCCAAAAGCGAGGGCGCAGGCCGGTGCGGTCGATCGGGTCGGTCATGTCTGGGCGAGGATGTGGCGGGCGCGGGTGCAGTCGGCATCCATCTGCGCGATGAAGGCGTCGAGGCTGTCGAATTTTTCCTCGGGGCGCAGGTATTCGACCAGCCCCACCGAGAGCGCGGCGCCGTAGAGGTCACCCGAGAAATCGAAGAGGTAGGTTTCGAGGTTGGGTCTTTCACCGTCGAACATGGGGCGCACCCCGATCGAGGCGGCACCACGATAGCTTCCCTTGTGTGGACCGTCGAGCACATCTACCAGCACGGCATAGACACCGAAGCGCGGCGGGTGCAGCCCCCCGATCGACATGTTGGCGGTTGGATAGCCCAGCTCGCGGCCGCGCTGATCGCCGGTGATCACCCGACCCTCGATCCGGTGCCAGTGGCCGAGCATGGCGGCGGCGTCACGTGAACGGCCTTCGCTCAGCGCGGTACGGATCGCCGTCGAAGACACTTCGCCCCGCTCGCCCTCGATCAACTTGGCGATGGTGACGCCAAAGCCCATTTGCGCGCCGAAAGTTCTGAGGTCATCGGCATTGCCCGCGCGGCCCTTGCCAAAGCAGAAATCGGCCCCAACGACGATATGTCGGAGGCCGAGCCCGTCGCGGATGATGCGGGCTGCGAACTCCTCGGGCGAGAGCGACGAGAGGGTGGCGTTGAAATTGAGCTCGTAGAGCCGCTCGACACCCAGTTTCTCAAGCCTGTGGGCGCGGGCGGCCGAGCCGGTCAGGCGAAAGGGCGGGGCGTCGGGTGCAAAGAACTGGCGTGGGTGCGGCTCGAATGTGACGATGCCGAGCGGCGCGCCGATCCTTGCGCCCTCGGTACGGGCAATGTCGATCACCGACTGGTGGCCGAGGTGCACACCATCGAAATTTCCGATGGCGGCCGAGGCGCCCTTGTCGGCAGGCGAGACGAATTGATGATCGCGGATGATGCGCATGGCGCGGGTCTAGCGGCGCGGCGGAGCGGGTGCAAGCGGGGAGCGCGCATGCTGCGAGATTTGGGGCGCCCCTGCGGTCAGTCGAACTTGGTCGAAGGGGCCAGCACCGTCGCCTCGCCCACCAGCACCTTCTTGCCGTCGACAAGGCAGCGGCAATCGAGCGTCACGCGGCGCTTGGCATGTTCGATACCCACCACCTCGACCTCGGCCAGCACCATGTCTCCCGGGCGCACGGGGGCGAGGAACTTGAGGCTCTGGCCCATGTAGATCGTACCGTGGCCGGGGAGCTGTTCGCCTATCACTGCCGAAATCAGCCCGGCGGTGAGCATGCCATGGGCAATACGGCCCTCGAAGATCGTGTCGCGGGCATAGTCGTCGTCGAGATGGACCGGGTTGCGGTCGGTCGAGACCTGCGCGAACATCTCGATATCTTCGTCTGTCACCACCTTTCGCAGGTGACGGGTCATGCCCATCTCGATTTCCTCGATGGTAATGGTTCCGCGTGGCAGGTTATCCAACATTCCGCCCTCCAAAGGCTGGTCTTTTGCGCAACTTTCAGGTGTCTTGAAGGCCCATTTTGGAACTTTATTACTTTGCAGATGCAGAAAGGCAAGCCCTGATTTGGTTTAGCGTAGCTGTCCGATGGCATAGTCGGGCGAAATCTTCTCGGTGGAAAGATAGGCGTCGAGCGCCTCCTTGTCGGGTTGCTGCGTTGTCTTGGTGATCTCGCGGGCCAGACCGCCAGTGATGTAAAGGGAATCGATCTCTTCGCCCATCGCCCCCTGGATGTCAGTATGCAACCCGTCGCCGATGGCGAGGATGCGACTGTCGGAGGGTGGCGGCCCGAGCTCTGCCAGACGGCGGCGCGCAAGATCGTAGATCGGCGGATGGGGTTTTCCGAAATAGAGGCTTTCTCCGCCCATTTCGATATAGAGCCGGGCCAGGGCCCCGGCGCACCATTCGCGCACCTCGCCACGATCGACCACGATATCGGGATTGGCGCAGAGCAGTTTCAGACCCTTCTGCTTGGCGTAGAGAAAGGTGGGGCGGTTCACATCCGGGTCAGCCAGGGGATCGTCGGGACCGCAGCAGACGATGCCTTCGGCCTCCTGCAATGGGACAAGCTGGATATCGACCGGGTTCTCGATCACTTGCATCGGTTCGAAGAAGTCTTCGTCGCGGTCCCATTCGCCCATAAATAGTACCTTTTCCCCCACGATCCCGCGGAACATCGCGGCGCGGGCGCTGTCGCCGGAGGTGGCGATCGTGTCCCAGGCGTCGCGGGCGACTCCGAAGATGTCGAGCTGCGCGGCAACGCCCTTGCGCGGTTTGGGCGAGTTGGTCACGAGGACCACCTTGCCGCCGCGGACGCGGTAGTCCTGCAATGCCTTGACCGCGGCCGGAAGGGCGCGCACCCCGTCATGGACGCAGCCCCAGAGATCGACGAAAAGTGCGTCGTAGCTGTCCGAGACCTGGGCGAGGCAGTCAATGATGCGGGTCATGGGCATTCCTTTGGCTGAGTTGCGTCAGGTATGGCAGGGGCGCCGGAGGATTGCCAGCGTTTCACGAAGCCTCGGCATGTGGGGAGCGAGCCCCCTTTGCTATCCAGGTATTTTCGGCGAGATGAAGATCGCGAGACGGGCGCTTGCGCCGATGTCGCATCAGTGGGATCGCACCGGGGAAAGGCAAAGCCGCAAGAAGGGCGCCGTCGACAGCGCCCGTTTTCCTGTTTTTTATCAGTCTATTAGAATGACAGGTTGGGGATGATCTGTTTCTTGCGCGACATGATGCCGGGCAGAACGACCGTGTCGCCCTCGGGCCGTGCGTCAAAGCTTTTTTCAGCCACGGTTTTCACCAGATCGTTGGGCACGAGGAGAGTGGCCTCTTCGTTGAGGATGTCCACGACGAAGAGTAGCACCTGGTCGACGCCGTCTTCTTTCGCGACCTGCACCATGGTTTCCATCAGGCTGTCCTTGCGGTCGAGCACGGTGGCGGGAGCGGTGGTTTCGAGCACGGAGACGCGGAATTTCGTGTTGGATACTGCGTATTCCTTGGAGTCCATGCGGATCAGTTCGGCATCCGAGAAGCTGGAGACATCGGATTTCGCGGCGAACATCTCGGCGGCGTAGTCGGGGATCGAGATGCCGAGGTCGGCGGCCAGTTTCTCGGCCACGGCGCGATCATGATCTGTGGTCGTGGGCGAGCGGAATTCGAGCGTGTCCGAGAGGATGCAGGTCAGCGCGGCCCCTTTGATCGCATCCGGTAGCCTGTTGTAATCATTGCCAATCATGTCGAGCATGATCGTGGCGGTGCAGGCGAGAGGGCGGATGGTGATGTTGATCGGGGCCCTGGTTTCGAGGCCGCCGGCGAGCTTGTGATGGTCGATGATTTCCTGCACATCCGCAGCGTTGATTCCCGCGGGCAGCTCGGCGGGATTGTTGGTGTCGACCACGACGCAGGCCTGGCCGCCATCGACGTCCGAGATGATCGCGGGCTTGTCGAGCGCCCAGCGGTCCAGCATGAACGCGGCTTCGGTGTTGGGCTCGCCCAGGAGCACCGGCTTTGCCTCTACACCTTTGATTTCATTGAGATACCAGGCCCAGAGAATGGGCGAACCGGTGGAATCGGTATCGGGCGATTTATGGCCGAAAACGAGCGTGGTCATGGTGTCACTGTCCTGTCTGATGCGGATCGAAATAGATGATTTCGCGCGCCTTATAGGGGCACGCGACGCGGATGTCACGGGGGCGCGGGCGGGTTTTTGCCGCAGTGCAGCATTAAGGGTTAACGTCGCGGGATCACGAGAATGAGGGGGGTGATCTCCGGCTGCTGCCCGGCTGCCATGCGTGCACCGCCCGATCGCGGCCCGGGGTGTTGCAGACGAGCGTTAACGCGCCGTGCGATGGCCCCCCTGCGCCGGGGCTTTCATCGCCCGGGGCGGGGGGCTAACCTGCCGCCATGGCAACGCTGCGTGAAACCGATCTCTACCCGCCCGTCAAGGCGTGGCTTGAAACCCTTGGCTACGTGGTCAAGGGCGAGGTCGGGGTGGCGGATGTCGTGGCCTGCCACCCGGGCGAAGCGCCGGTGATCGTCGAACTCAAAACCGGATTCTCGCTCCAGCTCCTGCAACAGGCAGTGGCGCGGCAGGCAGTGACCGATGCGGTTTATGTTGCTGTGCCGCGCTGGACGGGCAAGGCGGGCTGGCGCAGCTTCAAGGGCAATGTCGGGCTGTGCCGGCGGCTCGGGCTGGGAGTGCTGTCGATCCATCTGGAGGCGGGAGCGGTGCAGGTGCATTGTGATCCGGCACCGTTCCGGCCGCGAAAGTCGAAACTGCGCCGTGCCCGGCTTCTGAAGGAATTCACGGCGCGCGCGGGCGATCCCAATGCGGGCGGCATGACGCGCGAGACCATCGTCACGGCCTATCGGCAGGGGGCGCTGAAATGCGCTTCCTACCTCGCCGCGGCAGGCCCGAGCCGCGGGGCCGAGGTGGCGCGCGCAACCGGCGTGGCGCGGGCGACCACGATGATGCGCGACAACCATTACGGCTGGTTCGAGCGGGTCGACAGGGGTGTCTATGCGTTGAGCGAGAGCGGTCGGGCGGCGCTCGACGCGTGAGCGCGCAGGGGCGCGGCGCAGGGGCCCGCCCGCCCACCCGGTCGCGGTTTCCCCGAAACCGCGACCGCCCCCGCGCCGCGCCCCTGCACGGTTTCAGGCCGGCGGAATGCAGGAGACGGGGTGAGTGAGTATTTTTCCCAAGAAAGAACATGGAGCTGAAGCGCGGCCTTGGCCGTGCCTCTTTCCCGGAGAAAATACGCAGGCACAGGTTTGCCGGATGCTGGACGGTGCGGAAAAGCGCCTTGCCGCCGGGCCTGGCGAAACGCGTGGCACAATGTCTCCTGGTGGATTGCGCCTCTACGCCTGCCTGCGGATGAAATCACAGACCAGCGAGACGATTTGCGGTGCGAGAAGCGGCGTGATGATGTGGCCCATGCCCTTGATCGCGTGGAATTCGGCGCCGGGGATGTGATCGGCGATTTCCCGCCCCAGCTCGACCGGGATCAGGGTGTCGTCGACCCCGTGGATCACGAGGCAGGGGGTGGTCAACTCGCCGAGGCGGGGGCGGCGATCGGGGGCGGCGAGCGTGGCCAGAAGCTGGCGGTTGATGCCTTCGGGGTCGGCGCTGCGCGCCCAGGCGAGGCGGGCTTCGGCGCGGATGTCCTCTTCGGCCACGGGAAAGCCGGGCGAGCCGAAGGAGGCGTGGCCCGCGACCCAGTTGTCCTGCGCCTCGTCGAGGGTTTCGGGGCGCGCGAGCAGCCGCGGCAGCATGTCGGCGATCCGCCCGCGCTCGAGCAGCGGGCGCGCGGCGGTCATGACGATGGTGGCGCTCAACAGCCTGTCGGCGTGATCGAGGGCGAGGATCTGGGCGATGGCGCCGCCCATGGAAATGCCGAACACATGCGCCTTGTCGATGCCGCGCGCGTCCATGATGGCGATCACGTCCCGGGCCATGTCGTCGAGCGTGTAGGCAGGGGGGATGCCGGTGCCCGACATCAGTTTTTCGGTGATCTCGTCGGGATCGCCGGGCACGCCGGGGGTGGGGAAGCGTTGCGAGAGGCCGACATCGCGATTGTCGAAGGTGATCGTGCGCAAGCCCGCGTTGACGAAGCCCTCCACGAGGTTCTCGGGCCAGTGGACAAGCTGGGTCCCGAGGCCGCGGATCAGGATCATGGCAGGGGCGTCGGCGGGGCCGTGATCCTCGATCTCGAGGGTGATGTCGTTGGCGGTGATCTGCATGGGGTCTCGATCCTTGGTCAGTCGAAAGGCAGGGGCGTGATTGTGTATCCGGCGCGTTCAAGCCGGCGCAGGAGGCCGCTTTCGCCCATGAGATGCGCGGCACCGACGGCGACAAAGGCGTTCTGGCCCGGGGTGTCGGCCGCATCGGCCAGCAGGGTTTCGGCCCAGTCATGGTTGCGCTCGGTCAGCAGGACGCGTTCGAAGAGGGTGAAATCCTCCTCGGCACCCGGCCCGCCATGGTCGAGCGAGATCTTGCGCCCCAGTTCCCAGATGAGCGCGATCTCCTGGCGCAGGTAGGCATTGAGCAGGGTCGTGCCCATATCGTCGGGGTCGATCTCCATGTCGAGCGCGAGGCGGATCATGTCGAGTTGCGTGTCGGGGGGGAAGGCGTCGAAGATCCGCAGGGGCGTCATCGGATCTTCGATCGAACGGGTCGCGTGGCCTTCGTCATGCAGCGTCCGGGCAAGGCGACCGTCGATGCCTTTCGCGCCGGACTGCTGTTGCTTGAGGCCGCAGGGGCTGAGCCCCAGCATCATCGAGACGAAGACCGGCCGCATCTTGGCGGTCATGAAGGCGGGAAAGCCGCGCGCGGCCATCTGCTGGCGCAATTCCTGCCATTCGTCTTCCTCGAGCCGTTCGGGAAGGGTGGGGCCGTCGGCGATGAAGATGACGCCGGGTTGCGTTGTGGCCCTGCGTTCGAAATCCTGCGCGTCGGGGGCGTTCATTTCGAAATAGGCAATGTCGGCGGCGCGGGCGCGCGGCAGGAGTGCGTCGAGATGGGCCTCGGTCCGCTCATGCGGCAGGTGATAGGTGCCGAAGATCGTGAAGCGGGTGCTGTCCTTCGTCGCCTGCCAGAGCAGGCCGTGGCCATGGGGCGTTCGTTCGGCGCGGGTCTCGAGTGCGGCGCGCTCGGATTCGGGCATGGTGGTGAGCAGGTCGGTGCCGCCACAATCGAGTGCGAGCACGGGGCGGGCGAGCAGCAGGAGGGCAACGAGAAGGAATCGCAAGGGTCGGGCTCCGCTCGGGCTGGTGGGATTCGGGGGCAGGGTAAAGCGTTTCCGGGTCCAACGGAATTGAAACGCGCTGTCTCTGCTTTCGGTCGAACGCGGGTTTCGATACGGGTGGTGTGGGGCAAACCTCCAACACTCGGGCGTGGTTGCGGGATGGTCCTGACCCCACAACCCGCGGGTGGTGCGCGAAAGGGACCAGTTTTGCCGAAACGCTCTCTTGACAGGCGCGGGGCGTGGCCTTAGCTATGCGCCGTTAGCACTCGAACCCAGTGAGTGCTAATGCCCGCTCACGTGCTACGGGCGTGACGGGCTCGGGAGAAACGACTGTCTCAGAGGAGTGCAGAGATGGCATTTACACCGCTTCATGACCGCGTGGTCGTGCGCCGCGTTGAAAGCGAAGAGAAAACCGCAGGCGGGCTGATCATCCCCGACAGCGCCAAGGAAAAGCCGGCGGAAGGTGAAGTCGTCGCAGTTGGCGCGGGCGCGCGCGACGATGACGGCGAGCGCATCGCCCTTGATGTCAAGGTTGGCGATCGCGTTCTGTTCGGCAAATGGTCGGGCACGGAAGTGACGATCGACGGCGAGGAGCTGTTGATCATGAAAGAGTCCGACATCATGGGGATCATGGACGGGTCCAAGGCGGCCAAGGCAGCCTGAATCCCGCGGATCGTGATCTGATCTGACCGTTTCAACGAACGAAAATGCAAGGAGATTGCACATGTCTGCAAAAGACGTGAAATTCAACACGGACGCCCGCAACAAGATTCTCAAGGGTGTCAACACGTTGGCCGATGCGGTCAAGGTGACGCTCGGCCCGAAAGGCCGCAACGTGGTGCTGGACAAGAGCTTCGGCTCGCCGCGCATCACCAAGGACGGCGTATCCGTCGCCAAGGAAATCGAGCTTGAGGACAAGTTCGAGAACATGGGCGCGCAGATGGTCAAGGAAGTGGCCAACCGCACCAATGACGAAGCCGGCGACGGCACCACCACCGCGACGGTTCTGGCCCAGTCCATCGTCAAGGAAGGCATGAAGGCGGTCGCCGCCGGCATGAACCCGATGGACCTCAAGCGCGGGATCGACCTGGCAACGCTCAAGGTCGTCGAGGCGATCAAGGCCGCGGCGCGTCCGGTCGACAACAGCGATGAGGTTGCACAGGTCGGCACCATCTCGGCCAACGGCGAAGCCGAAATCGGCCGCCAGATCGCCGACGCGATGCAGAAGGTCGGCAACGAGGGCGTGATCACCGTCGAGGAGAACAAGGGCCTCGAAACCGAAACCGACGTCGTCGAAGGCATGCAGTTCGACCGCGGGTTCCTGTCGCCCTATTTCGTGACCAACCCCGACAAGATGATTGCCGATCTCGATGACTGCATGATCCTGCTGCACGAGAAGAAGCTGTCGAGCCTTCAGCCGATGGTTCCGCTGCTCGAAAGCGTCATCCAGTCGCAGAAACCGCTGCTCATCATCGCGGAAGATGTCGAAGGCGAAGCCCTCGCAACACTCGTGGTGAACAAGCTGCGCGGTGGTCTGAAAATCGCCGCCGTGAAGGCGCCGGGCTTTGGCGACCGTCGCAAGGCGATGCTTCAGGATATCGCGATCCTGACCGGTGGCCAGGTGATCAGCGAAGATCTTGGCATGAAGCTTGAAAATGTCACCATGGACATGCTCGGCACCGCCAAGAAGGTCACGATCACCAAGGACGAGACCACCATCGTCGACGGCGCTGGCGAGAAATCCGAGATCGAGGCGCGCGTCAACCAGATCCGCACCCAGATCGAGGAAACCACCAGCGATTACGACCGCGAGAAGCTCCAGGAGCGTGTTGCCAAGCTCGCCGGTGGCGTGGCCGTGATCCGCGTGGGCGGCATGACCGAAACCGAGGTGAAAGAGCGCAAGGACCGCGTCGATGACGCGCTGAACGCCACCCGGGCCGCCGTTCAGGAAGGCATCGTGGTCGGCGGTGGTGTCGCGCTGGTTCAGGCAGCCAAGGCTCTCGACGGGCTTCAGGGTGCCAATATCGACCAGAATCGCGGCATCCAGATCGTGCGCCTCGCGCTTGAGACGCCGCTGCGCCAGATCGCCGAGAACGCCGGGGTCGATGGTGCTGTCGTGGCTGGCAAGATCCGCGAAAGCGAAGACAAGTCCTTCGGCTTCAACGCGCAGACCGAAGAATATGGCGACATGTTCAAGTATGGCGTGATCGACCCGGCCAAGGTGGTGCGCACCGCGCTTGAGGACGCATCCTCGATCGCCGGTCTGCTGATCACCACCGAAGCCATGGTGGCCGACAAGCCGCAGAAAGAAGGCGCCGGTGGCGGTGCTGGCGGCGGCATGCCCGACATGGGCGGTATGGGCGGCATGATGTAATCACAATTCCCGCGGGAATTGTGATGCGACAGGCGCCCGGCCTCGGGGCCGGGCTGCCGAGAGCCAAAAGGCGAATTCGCGCCAGCGAATTCTGTCCGGGCGAAAGTGCAAAGGCGCCGTAGTGCGCCTTTGTCACGAGAGCCAGCTGCTTAGGCCTTGCAGGTTTGGAAGGGGCTGCCCAACAAGGGTGGCCCCTTTTCATTTGAGGACAGGCCCCGGACCTGTGCAGCCGCGCGCGGGTGCCCTGCGCGGGACGGGGGCGACAGCTGGGCCTGTCCGGTCTATCTTCTGTGCAAAGGAG
>NZ_JAWLDS010000051.1:0-22101 GCF_041686535.1 Aquicoccus sp.
GGGCTGGCCCATACCGTGGGCGTGGCGCTGTGGTTCTTCGCGATGGCGCGCATTCCGATCGCGGACGTGACCGCGATGAACTATCTCGCGCCGGTTTATGTGGCCGTCGGCGCGGCACTCTTTCTCGGCGAAACGCTGCATCTGCGGCGCATCCTCGCGGTGGCGGCGGCGCTGGTCGGCGCGCTGATCATCCTGCGCCCGGGCTTTCGCGAGGTCGGGCCGGGGCACCTGGCCATGCTGATCGCGGCGGTGTTCTTTGCGGCCTCCTATCTCATCGCCAAGCGGATGGCCGACGAGACCGGTCCCGAGGTGACGGTGACGATGTTGTCGATCTCGGTGACGATCGGGTTGGCGCCGCTGGCGCTGATGAACTGGGTCTGGCCCAACGGGGAAGAGTTCCTGCTGCTTCTCGTCGTCGCCTTTCTGGCCACGGCAGGGCACTACACCATGTCGCTGGCGCTGGCCGCGGCGCCTGTGACGGTGACCCAGCCGGTCAATTTCCTTCAACTCGTTTGGGCGGTGTTGCTGGGCGCCTTCGTCTTTGGCGAGGGATTCGATCTGTGGGTGATCGCGGGCGGCACGGTGATCGTCGCGGCGATCTCCTTCATGACATGGCGCGAGGCGGTGCTCAAACGTCGCCTGCGCACGCCCATCGTGCCCGAAACAAAACTCTGACCAGGCTCTGAAAAAACGGCCAGCGCCGCCCCTTCATCTTGCCCCAAATACTCCCGCCGGAGGCGTCCCGGACCGCGTCAGCCGCGCGGGTCGAGGAGCTTGGACAAAACCCGGTCCTTCGTTACCTGCCCGACGATCCGCCCGCCTTCTTCGACACCCACCGGCGCGCCGCTCTGGCCGACCTTCTCCATCACTGCGCGGATATCCTCGTCCGGCTTCACGGTGATCCGCGGAGCGCCCTCGGCCGGTTCCATCACGTCGCGCGCGCAAAGCACGCCAAGCGGGTTCATATGGGCCACGAAATCGGCCACGTACTCGTTGGCAGGGTTCGAGAAGATTTCCTGCGGGGTGCCGCATTGCACGATCCGCCCGCCCTCCATGATGGCGATGCGGTTGCCGATCTTGAACGCCTCGTCGAGGTCATGGGAAACAAAGATGATGGTGCGGTGCAGCGTGTCCTGCAACTCCAGCAACTCGTCCTGAAGCCGCGTGCGGATGAGCGGGTCGAGCGCCGAGAACGGCTCGTCCATCAGCAGGACCGGCGCATTGGTGGCAAAGGCCCGCGCCAGGCCGACGCGCTGCTGCATGCCGCCCGACAATTCGCCCACCTTGCGCTCGGCCCAGTCGGAAAGGCCCACGATCTCAAGCTGTTCATCGACCCGCGCGGCGCGTTCGGCCGGGCCCATGCCGCCCAGTTCGAGACCCAGCCCCACGTTCTCGTGCACCGTTCGCCAGGGCAGGAGGCCAAAGGCCTGAAACACCATCGAGATATGCGAAAGCCGCATCTTGCGCAGGGTCTGCGCCCCGGCATGGGTGATGTCCACCATCTCGCCCTCGCGCCGGACATGCACCGCGCCGCGTGCCACGGGATTGAGCCCGTTGACCGCCCGCAACAGCGTCGATTTGCCCGATCCGGACAGCCCCATGAGGACAAGGATCTCGCCCTCCTGAACCTCCAGCGTGCAGTCATGCACGCCCAGCACCTGGCCCGTGGCGGCCTGGATCTCGCCGCGTTCCTGCCCCGCATCCATCAGCGGCAGGGCGCGTTCGGGGTGGTCGCCAAAGACGATCGACACCTTGTCGAAGATCA
Organism: Aquicoccus sp.; assembly: GCF_041686535.1. NCBI lineage: Bacteria > Pseudomonadati > Pseudomonadota > Alphaproteobacteria > Rhodobacterales > Paracoccaceae > Aquicoccus > Aquicoccus sp. Next base: position 1,766 of record NZ_JAWLDS010000051.1, read on the forward strand.
CGGCGGGGGCGGTCTCTGCGTTGGCTCCGGTCATTTGCGTTCGATCCTCAGCATCCGGTCGAGCATGATCGCCACCACAACGATGACGATGCCCGATTCAAACCCCAGTGCGGTGTTCACGGTGTTGAGCGCGCGCACCACCGGCACACCCAGACCGCTTGCCCCGACCAGGGCCGCGATCACAACCATGCTGAGCGACAGCATGATCGTCTGGTTGAGCCCGGTCATGATCTGCGGCAGCGCAAAGGGCAGTTCGACCTTCCACAGAAGCTGGCGTTTTGTGGCCCCGAACGCCTGTGCCGCCTCGATCAGCGGTTGCGGCGTCGAGGTGATGCCCAGATGGGTAAGGCGAATGGGCGCGGGCAGCACGAAGATCACCGTGGCGATCAACCCCGGCACCATGCCGATACCGAAAAAGACGATCGCCGGGATCAGGTAGACAAAGGTCGGCAGGGTCTGCATGAGGTCGAGAACCGGGCGTATCCACGCATAGAGACGCGGGCGATGCGCCGCGGCAATGCCGATGGGCACGCCCACCGACATGCACACGACACAGGCCGACAGAACGAGCGTCAGGCTCTCGGTGGTCTCTTCCCAATAGCCCTGGTTGAGGATGAAGAGAAACCCGAGACCCACCAGCAGCGGCATTTTCCAGCCCCGCTGCAGGGCCCATGTCAGCGCCATGAACCCGGCCACCACCGCAAGTTCGGGCGGGCTTTGCAATACCCACAGGATGCCTTCGATCAGCAATTCCATCATCAGCGAAAGGCCGTCGAAGAACGGCTCGCCCACATCCTGGAACCAGTCAAAGACCTGCTTGGCGGTCTTTCCGACGGGGATTTTCGTATCGGTCAGCCAGTTCATCAATCTGCCTTGTTCAAGGGTGTCCATCCATTGCCGATCTCGCTCAGCAATGCCGCGTTTTCGGCAACACATCTTACGGTCTTGGAGGACAGGTTCGCGGTTTCGTCTCTTCCATCTATCAGGAGACGGAGGTCCGTGCATGTTTCCAGAAGGATGCACCGGTTATCGTTCAGCACCGCGCAAATCAGTTTGTTCACCCAAATTGAGGTTTTCTGCCTTGATCCCGGTGTCCGATAGTTCTGCATGCGGCGTCGCAGGTTGATGGTCTCTCCGACATAGACCGAGCGATCATGCGGCAATCGCAACCGATACAGACCCGGCGCGGTCGAAAGTCGGGGAAACCTTGGTTTGGCTTCTGCATCCTTCAGGATCTCCCCGGCCGAATGCCAAGCGAACGAGACCTGAACCTGCGATCTCTGCACCGCCGGGCAGCGTCCGACCGCCCCCCCGGGCGGGCGCTTCTCGCCCACCCGCGGCCGGTCGCTGCCCTCGGGCGTGGATGTCAGGGTTGGGCAATGGTTTGCCGGAAAATTCCCGATGAAGCGATCCCCACGTTTGTCACGTGTTATGACACCTTGCGCGGCAAGTTGCCGGCACCTTTGATTGACCTGTTGGTGCCGTGACGGGCCTCCGGGTAGGAGGGCGGTCAACCCGGCATCGGTGATGCCGGGCTTTTCCTCTATAATCCGCCGAATGCGATCGGCCAGCGTCATGGCCGTCTTACATCCCCAGTGCGGCATTCACCGCGTCCACGGCGTCGTCGCCGTCCTGGGTGGTCACACCGTCGAGCCAGGCCGCATAGGTGTCGGGATTGGCCTTGAGCCAGGCGCGGGCGGCGTCGTCAGGCTCTTCGCCGTCGTTGAGGATCGCGCCCATGATCTCGTTCTCCATGGCCAGCGTGAAGCTCAGGTTCTCAAGGAACCGGCCCACGTTGGGGCATTCTTCGACGTAACCCGCGCGCGTGTTGGTGTGCACGGTCGCACCGCCCAGGTCAGGGCCGAACCAGTCGTCACCGCCGGTGAGGTATTCCATCTCGTGATTGGCGTTCATCGGGTGCGGTTCCCAGCCCAGGAACACGATCGGCTCACCGCGTCCCGTGGCCCGGTCCACCTGGGCCAGCATCCCCTGTTCGCTGCTTTCCACCACCTCGAATCCCGACAGGCCAAAGGCGTCGTCCTCGATCATGTCCATGATCAGGCGATTCCCGTCATTGCCCGGCTCGATGCCATAGATCTTTTCATCCAGGGCCTCGCGCTGTTCTGCGATATCGGCAAAATCCTTGATGCCAAGTTCCGCCGCCGGCTTGTTGACCGCCAGCGTGTATTTCGCGCCATCGAGGTTCATGCGCACCGTGTCAACCGTGCCCTCCTCGCGATAGGGGGCGATGTCGGCCTCCATCGTCGGCATCCAGTTGCCAAGGAACACGTCCACATCGCCGCTGGCCAGCGCGGTATAGGTCACCGGCACCGACAAGAGCTTGATCTCGGTGTCATAGCCCAGCGCGTCGAGCACGACGGCGCTGGCCGCGGTGGTGGCGGTGATGTCGGTCCAGCCCACATCCGAGAAGGTGACCGTGTCGCATTGCGCGGCCGCCATAGTGCCCGTGGCCATCAGGGCAAGGGCGGAGATCGTGGTCTTGAAGGTCATTTTTCTGTCTCCCAAGTTTTTCTTTGATTGACGAGTCAATAAAAACCATTCTAGCTGCGCAGGCAAGCCATTTGAGGATAACATGCCCAAGCTTGGAATGGAGCCTATCCGACGCGAGGCTCTGGTAAAAGCGACGATTGCCGAAATCGGCGAACACGGCACGCTCGGCGTGACCGTGAGCCAGATCGCGCGCCGCGCGGGCATGTCCTCGGCGCTGGCGCATCACTATTTCGGCGGCAAGGAGCAGATCTTCGTGGCCGCCATGCGCTATACAATGGGGGTCTATGCCGCCGAGGTGCGCGGCGCGCTGGTGATGGCGACCGGTCCCGCCGCGCGGGTCGAGGCGATCGTGCGCGCCTCGTTCAGCCCGCGAAACTTCCGCGCCGACACGGTGGCGGCCTGGATGAACTTCTACGTGCTGGCCCAGACCTCGGATGAGGCGCGGCGGCTGCTCGACATCTATCACAAGCGCATCCGCTCCAACCTGTGCGATGCGCTGCGCCCGCCCCTGGGCGCGCGCGCCCGGCCGGTCGCCGAACGGGTGGCGGCCCTGATCGACGGCGTCTACCTGCGCCAGTCGCTCGGCCATGGAGCCCCCGATGGCGATGCGGCGGTCGAACAGGTCATGGGCTACGCGCGGCTCGAACTGGAAAGGGCACCGACATGAGCAAACCCAATATTCTCATCTTCATGGTCGACCAACTCAACGGCACCTTGTTTCCCGACGGCCCGGCCGACTGGCTGCATACACCCAACCTTGCCCGCCTGGCCGAGCGCTCGACCCGCTTTGTCAATGCCTATACCGCCAGCCCGCTCTGCGCGCCGGGGCGGGCGGCCTTCATGTCGGGGCAATTGCCCTCGCAGAACGGCGTCTATGACAACGCCGCCGAGTTCGTCTCCTCGATCCCCACCTATGCCCATCACCTGCGCCGCGCCGGCTATCAGACCTGCCTGTCGGGCAAGATGCATTTCGTCGGCCCCGATCAGCTTCACGGCTTCGAGGAGCGACTGACCACCGACATCTATCCCGCCGATTTCGGCTGGACCCCGGATTACCGCAAACCGGGCGAGCGGATCGACTGGTGGTATCACAACCTCGGCTCGGTTACCGGGGCGGGCGTGGCCGATATCTCCAACCAGATGGAATACGACGACGAGGTGGCGTTCCACGGCGTGCAGAAGATCTATGATCTTGCGCGCGGCCATGACGCGCGGCCCTGGTGCCTCACGGTCAGCTTCACCCACCCGCATGACCCCTACGTGGCACGGCGCAGATACTGGGATCTCTACGCCGATTGCGACAACCTCGCGCCGCGTGTCGGCCCCATCCCCTACGAGGACCAGGACCCGCATTCGCAACGCATCTTCGACGCCAACGACTGGCGCAGCTTCGAGATCACCGACGAGAACGTGGCCCGCTCGCGCCGCGCCTATTTCGCCAATATCTCCTATCTCGACGAAAAGATCGGCGAGGTTATGGCGGCGCTTGATGCCACCCGGCAAGAGGCGATCATCCTCTTCGTCTCCGATCACGGCGACATGCTGGGCGAGCGCGGGCTTTGGTTCAAGATGTCCTTTTACGAGGGTTCGGCGCGGGTGCCGCTGATGATCTCGGCGCCCGACGCGATGAACCCAGGCCGCGTGGGCGAGCCGGTCTCGACCATCGACATCTGCCCCACGCTTTGCGAACTGGCCGGGGTCAGCATGGACGAGGTGATGCCATGGACCACCGGCGAAAGCCTTGTCGGGCTGGGGCAAGGGCGCATCCGCAAGAGCGCCGTGGCGATGGAATACGCCGCCGAGGCGTCCTATTCGCCGATGATCGCCCTGCGCGCGGGGCGCTGGAAATACACCAATTGCGCGCTCGATCCCGAACAATTGTTCGACATGCGAAACGACCCCGGCGAGTTGACCAACCTCGCCGAGGATCCGGACTATGCCAAGGTGCTCGAGCTTTTCCGCGTCGAGGCGGCGAGCCGCTGGGATCTCGAACAATTCGACGCCGATGTGCGCCAGTCCCAGGCCCGCCGCTGGGTCGTCTACGAGGCGCTGCGCCAGGGCGGCTATTACCCCTGGGACTACCAGCCGCTGCAAAAGGCGTCCGAGCGCTACATGCGCAACCACATGGACCTCAACACGCTGGAAGAGAACCAGCGTTTCCCGCGGGGCGAATGACACCATGTTCTTTCCTGGTAAAAATACTCATCTTTCCCCCGTATCGAGCAGGCGCTTGGCATGATGCAGGCCGATTACGTCATCATCGGCGCGGGCAGCGCGGGCTGCGCCATGGCTTACCGGCTGACCGAGGCCGGTAAATCCGTCATCGTCATCGAACATGGCGGCACCGATGCGGGGCCGTTCATCCAGATGCCTGCCGCGCTCTCATACCCGATGAACATGTCGCGTTATGACTGGGGCTACATGACCGAACCCGAACCCGGTCTTGGCGGGCGCCGCCTTGTCGCGCCGCGCGGCAAGGTGATCGGCGGGTCGAGTTCGATCAATGGCATGGTCTATGTCCGCGGTCATGCCCGCGATTTCGACCATTGGGCCGAGACCGGCGCGAGCGGCTGGGGCTTTGCCGACGTGTTGCCCTATTACAAGCGGATGGAGAACTGGCACGATGGCGGCCATGGCGGCGACCCGGCCTGGCGCGGCAATGACGGCCCGCTCCACGTCACCCGTGGCGCGCGCAGGAACCCGCTCTACCACGCCTTTGTCGAGGCGGGGCGGCAGGCCGGCTATCAACTGACCGACGATTACAACGGCGAGAAACAGGAAGGTTTCGGCCCGTTCGAACAGACCGTCTGGAAAGGCCGGCGCTGGTCGGCGGCCAACGCCTATCTCAAGCCGGCGCTCAAGACCGGGCTTTGCACGGTCGCGCGCGGCCTCGCCACCCGGGTCGTGATCGAAGAGGGGCGCGCCACCGGGGTCGAGATCGCCCGTCGCGGCGGAACCGAGATCATCGCCGCCCGCGCCGAGGTGATCGTTGCGGCCTCGGCCTTCAACTCGCCCAAGCTGCTGATGCTCTCCGGTATCGGCCCCGCCGCGCACCTGGCCGAACACGGGATCACCCCCATTGCCGACCGCCCCGGCGTGGGCCAGAACCTCCAGGATCACCTCGAGGTCTATTTCCAGATCGCGGCGAGCCAGCCGATCACGCTCTACAAGCACTGGAACATCTTTTCCAAGGCGCTGATCGGTGCGCAGTGGCTCTTCACCAAGACCGGGCTGGGGGCCACCAACAACTTCGAATCCTGCGCCTTCATCCGCTCGGCCGCGGGCGTGGAATATCCCGATATCCAGTATCATTTCCTGCCCTTCGCGGTGCGCTATGACGGCCGCGCGGCGGCCGAGGGCCATGGATTCCAGGCCCATACCGGCCCGATGCGCAGCCCTTCGCGCGGGCAGATCACCCTGCGCTCGTCCGATCCGGCGGCTGCGCCGCGTATCTTCTTCAACTACATGTCCACCGATCAGGATTGGCGCGATTTCCGCCGCTGCATCCGCCTCACCCGCGAGATCTTCCAGCAAGCGGCCTTCGCGCCCTATCGTTGCCACGAGATCCAGCCCGGCGAGGCGGTTCAAAGCGATGACGAGATCGACGCCTTCGTCCGCGAACATGCCGAAAGCGCCTATCACCCCTGTGGCACCTGCAAGATGGGAGCAACGGATGACCCGATGGCGGTGGTCGATCCGCAATGCCGCGTGATCGGCGTCGACGGGTTGCGCGTCGCCGACAGCTCGATCTTTCCGCGCATTACCAACGGCAACCTCAACGGGCCCTCGATCATGGTCGGCGAAAAGGCCGCCGACCACATCCTCGGGCGCGACCCGTTGCCCGCGTCGAACGACCGGCCCTGGATTCACCCCGACTGGAAAACCGCGCAACGCTGACGGTGCGGATGGGGCGCGCGAAGAGCGACGCCACGAAACATTTGCCGCCACCCCGGGCGCGCCCCTAGGCTTTGCCGAGGAGGAGGCCCACATGCGATTTCCCGAGGATTTGAACGACTGGCACGCGCAGCTCGATGAGCCGATCATCGACCCCGCGCGCGAAATCACCGACCCGCATCACCACCTCTGGCCCGAACGGCTGGGAAGCTCCTACGAACTTGCGGACCTCTGGGCCGACACCGGGTCGGGCCACAATGTGAACAAGACCGTCTTCATCGAATGCGGCGCGGGCTACACGCGCGGCGATCCCGACCCCATGGCGCCCATCGCCGAGAGTCATTACGTGCAGGCCATCGCCGACGTGGCCGCCAGGACCCCGCAAAAGGCGCAGATCGCCGCCATCGTCGCCCATGCCGACCTGCGGCTGCCGCCCGACACGCTCAACGCGGTGCTCGATGCGCATCAATCGGCCAGCCCGATTTTTCGCGGCATCCGCCATGCCGGCGCCTGGGACGCGGAGCGCGAGAAATTCATGTTCCCGGGCCAGCCGGTACCGCGCCTCTATCTCGATCCCGATTTCCAGCGCGGCGTGGCCGCTCTCGGCGAACGTGGCCTGACCTACGACACCTGGCATTTCCATCCGCAGAACGGCGAGTTCGTCACCCTCGCGCGGGCCTGCCCCGACACCACGATCATCTTCGACCATTTCGGAACGCCCATCGGCACGCACCGATTTGCCGGCCAACGCGAGGCGCGCTTTGCCGACTGGCAGCGCGAGATGCAGGAAATCGCCCTATGCCCCAACGTGGTGGCGAAACTGGGTGGCCTTGCGATGCCGATGAACGGTTTCGGCTGGGACGGGCGTGCGACGCCCCCCGCATCGGACGAGATCGTGATGGCTCAGGCGCATTACTACCACCACATGATCGACATCTTCGGGCCCGAACGCTGCATGTTCGAAAGCAATTTCCCGGTCGACAAGCTCTCGGTCGGTTATGTGCCCTACTGGAACGCGATGAAGAAGATCGCCGCGCGATATGATGCGCCCGCGCAGGACGCGCTGTTCAGGGACACCGCCGACCGGGTCTATGCGCTGTGACCGGCGTCGAGACGTGCTGAAAAAACGCCGCGCTTGATCCGTGTCAAAGCCGGGCGTTCCGGCCCTGTCCTAGGGTGCGCAGACCCAAGCATGGCACCAGAGGAGAAATGCGCATGTCCCACACCCCGCACGAGCTGCACGAGGAATTTCCAGAACACGCCGAGACATTGACCCGGCTCAAAACCTCGGACGCGCATTTTGCCCGCCTCGCCGAGGAGTATCACGAGATCAACCGTGCCGTGCACCGCGCCGAGACCAATGTCGAACCGATGGACGATCTGGCCGAAACCGAGCTGCGCAAGCAACGTGCCCATCTCAAGGACGAGATCTACGCGATGCTCACCAAGGGCTGATCGCGCGGCGCGGGGTTCTTCAGCCTACCTCGTAGGGCAGAACCCCGCGCCGGTCCGCGTCGATGCTCAGCCGCCGCTCCAGAGGCGGCACCGCGCGCTGATGGCAGTTGACCCGCTCGCAGATGCGACAGGAAATGCCGATCGGCTCGAAATTCTGCTTGTCCCCGACATCAAGCCCGTCGCCATAGACAAGGTGCCCCGCATGGGCCACCTCGCAACCCAGTGCGATGGCGAACCGCCGTACCGGCGCGCCGAAATGCCCGCCCGGTTTGCTCACGTCCCGCGCGATGGAAAGATAGCGCACCCCGTCCGGCGTCTCGGCGAGTTGCCGCAGGAACCGACCCGGCGTCTCGAAGGCGCGATGCACGTTCCACAACGGACAGGCCCCGCCGAACCTTGCGAATTGCAGCCGCGTGGCGCTGTGACGCTTGGTGATGGTGCCGGCCTGGTCGACCCGCACGAAGAAGAACGGAATGCCCTTGGCGCCCGGTCGTTGCAGCGTCGAAAGCCGATGCGCCACCTGCTCGATCGAGGCGCCGAAAAGCTGTGCCAGCCGCTCCAGATCGTGCCGCGTCTCGCGCGCCGCGGCAAGGAACGCGCCATAGGGCATCAGCGCCGCGCCCGCGAAATAGTTGGCCAGCCCGATCTTGGCGATGGCGCGCGCCTCGTCCGACTGGAACCGCGCGAGATCGAGCATCGCTTCGAGCAGTTGATCCTGTTTGAGCAGCGCCACCTGCAACAAAAGCTGGAATGTCCGCGTCTCGGGCGCCACCCGCGCCGAAAGCGTGAGAACCCGCGCCTGTGCATCGAACCGGCGCAGGATCTCGGTATCGCCTTCCTGCACGGTGATTCCTTCGCCGCGCAGCGCCTGAACCGCGTGGGCGGCGATGCCCCCTGTCCCGGCGCCTTGCGCGAAATGCTCGGCGGCCCGGTCCACCGCGTCGATGTAATTGTCGCAATAGTGAAAGAAATCGCGCACCTCGTCCCACGGGCTGGCCTGCATCCGTGCATCCTCGCGCCCCAGCGCCTCGTCGAGGCTGGCCAGCCGCTCATGGGTCTCGCGATAGGCACGGTGCAGTTCCAGAAAGGCCCGCGCCAGCCCCGGCGCGTTCGAGGCCGTCAGCCGCAGATCCGCGAGCGGCGGCGGGTCGTCGGCAAAGACCGGGTCGGCCATCGCCTCGCGCATGTCCGAGACCAGCCGCTCGCTGTCACCCGAGGCCAGCTCGGTCACGTCAAAGCCGAATTCCTGCGCCAGCGCCAGGACCACGGTGGTCGAGACGGGGCGCTTGTTGTTCTCCATCTGGTTGAGATAGGGCAGGGACACGCCCAGCTTGGCGGCGAAATCCTTCTGGGTGAGGCCGAGGCGGCGGCGCGTCTCGCGCAGTTTGGCACCGGCATAGATTCGGGGATTGGCCATCGGACACCTCTCGCGGCGTGTAAATCTGCAAATTTCCTATTGCAAATTGCACGGCTTGCAAAGTCACCGTGCGCTCCGTTCATGATTGCCCTTCGGCGCGGATCAAGTCGCCCGGCAGCCGGAAATCATACGCCCGGCAGCCGGATGTCACCCCCCGGATTCGCGGCCCCGGCGAAAGGTTAAGGCCCGTCTATTCCCGCCGCGCCGAGCCGCGCGGCACGACGTATGACATAGAGGATCGCGAGCACGCCGCCCGCCGATGACAGCGTCTGGATCAACACCAGCGGGGTCGCGGTCTGGCCCCCTTCAAGTCCCCATCCGACAATCGCCGAAACCCCGGCCCCGCCGGCCAGCATCATCGCGCCACCCAGCCCCGAGGCCGTTCCCGCCAGTCTTGGCCGCACCGAGAGCGTGCCCGCAACCGCGTTCGGGATCGACATCCCGTTGCCGAACCCCACGGGCACCATCAAGGCAAAGAAGGTCAGCAGGGTTTGCAGCCCCAGCAGCGACAGCAGCAGCGACGTGGCCGAGGCCAGAAGAAGGATCACCATGCCGATGAGCACCATCCGGTCGCCACCGATCCGTGCCGAGTAACGCCCGGCGGCGAAATTGCCAAAGAAATAACCCAGGGCAGGGGCGGCGAAATAGAGGCCAAGCTCTTGAGGTTTAAGCAGGAAAACATCGGTCGCCACGAAGGGCGCACCGCCCAGAAACGAAAAGAACGTCCCCGCGGACCCGGTCGCGGCCATGCTGTAGCCCCAGAAGCGCGGGCTGCGCAGCAACTCGGGCATCTCGCGATATTGCTGGATCAGGGAACTCTCGCTTTTCTGCGCCGTCTCGCCCAGGTCGGCCCAGGCCACCGCCAGCCCGACCAGCCCGACCGCGAACAGGATCCAGAAATTGGCCTGCCAGCCGAAATAATGCTCGGCAAACCCGCCGATCGTCGGACTGACCATCGGCACCAGCGCCATGCCCATGGTGACATAGGCGATGCGTGCCCCCGCCTGGTGCTCGGGCGTGATGTCGCGCACCACCGCGCGGCTCAGGACCATGGTCACGGCAATGCTTGCCTGCAACATGCGAAACGTCAGGAAGACAAGGGCATTCGGTGCAAAAACACAGCCCAGTGACGCCAGGCAATAGGCCACCAGCGAGGCGATGATCACCCGTCGCCGTCCGTACCTGTCCGAGATCGGACCGACCACGAGTTGCAGAAGCGCGTTGACAAAGAGGTAAAGCCCGACCGAAAGCCCCATCACGGCGGGCGTCACGCCGAAATGCGCCGCCATGCCGGGCAGCGAGGGCAGGAACAGGTTCATCGCCAGTGCCGCAATGCCGGTAAGCCCGGTCAGGGTGCCGATATGTGGCGGGCTGTGCTTGTCGAGAAAACGGGCAGGGGGGTGCGCTTGCATAAGGACATCTTTAACAGGGTCGCGTAATCTGCCGGGTGAGGTGCTTCACAGGTTAAAAAGACCCGACGGAGACAATTGATCAGTTTCCGCACCGGAATACCAGATGCGCAGCGCCTGATTTGCTTTTGCCGTCGCGGCATTCGCATATTTGCATTTTGCAAAGTTTTGTTATGCTTAATATTGCAAATTTGCCGAATTTTCCTTTTGCCATTGGTGCCACGCCGATATGCTGCGCCAAATTCGCAAAGGGGACGGTCATGAAAGATATCCTTCAAGAGCTCGATAACCGCCGCGCCATCGCCCGCCAGGGTGGCGGGGAAAAACGCATCGAGGCGCAGCACGCCAAGGGCAAGCTGACCGCTCGCGAACGGATCGAGCTGCTTCTTGACGAGGACAGTTTCGAAGAATTCGACATGTTCAAGGCGCATCGCTGCACCGATTTCGGGATGGAGGCACAGCGCCCCTACGGCGACGGTGTCGTGACCGGGTGGGGCACGATCAACGGGCGGCAAGTCTATGTTTTCTCACAGGATTTCACGGTCTTCGGTGGCTCGCTTTCGGAAACCCATGCCGAGAAAATCTGCAAGATCATGGATATGGCGATGCAGAACGGCGCTCCGGTGATCGGCCTCAACGACTCGGGTGGCGCGCGCATCCAGGAAGGCGTGGCCAGCCTTGCCGGCTATGCCGAGGTCTTCCAGCGCAACATCATGGCAAGCGGCGTGGTGCCGCAGATTTCGGTGATCATGGGCCCCTGCGCGGGGGGTGCGGTCTACTCGCCGGCGATGACCGACTTCATCTTCATGGTCAAGGATTCGTCCTACATGTTCGTCACCGGTCCTGACGTGGTGAAAACCGTCACCAACGAGGTCGTCACCGCCGAGGAACTGGGCGGCGCCTCGACCCATACCCGCAAATCCAGCGTTGCCGATGCAGCCTTCGAAAACGATGTCGAGGCGCTGGCCGAGGTTCGCCGCCTTGTGGATTTCCTGCCGCTCAATAACCGCGACAAGGCCCCGGTGCGCCCGTTCTTCGATGCGCCCGATCGCATCGAGCAAAGCCTTGACACGCTTATCCCGGAAAACCCCAACACGCCCTATGACATGAAGGAACTGATCCAGAAGGTCGGCGACGAGGGCGATTTCTACGAGATCCAGGAAGACTTCGCCAAGAACATCATCACCGGGTTCATCCGGCTCGAAGGGCGCACCGTGGGGGTCGTCGCCAATCAGCCGTTGGTGCTCGCCGGGTGTCTCGACATCGACAGTTCGCGCAAGGCCGCGCGCTTTGTAAGATTCTGCGATGCCTTTGAGATTCCGATCCTCACCTTTGTCGACGTGCCCGGATTCCTGCCCGGGACGGGGCAGGAATTCGGTGGCGTGATCAAGCACGGCGCCAAGCTCCTCTTCGCCTATGGAGAGGCGACGGTGCCCAAGGTCACGGTGATCACCCGCAAGGCCTATGGCGGGGCCTATGACGTGATGGCATCCAAGCACCTGCGCGGCGATTTCAACTATGCCTGGCCCACGGCCGAGATCGCGGTCATGGGTGCCAAGGGCGCGACCGAGATCATCCACCGCGCTGATCTGGGCAATGCCGAGAAGATCGCGCAGCATACACAGGATTACGAAGAACGCTTTGCCAATCCCTTCGTCGCGGCAGAACGCGGGTTCATCGACGAGGTGATCCAGCCGCATTCGACGCGGCGGCGCGTCGCGCGTGCCTTCGCGGCGCTGCGCAACAAGAAGCTCCAGAATCCCTGGAAAAAGCACGACAATATCCCGCTTTGAGGTTTCGGCATGCCGTCCCCTTCCCGAACAGAGCCCGGCGCGGGCCGCATGACCTGGACGCGCGTCCTTGGCGCGCGTCTGCGGGCCTCGGGGCTATGCGCGTTATCGATGATTGCGGCGAGTGCGGCCGGGGCCGACGGCAGCGATCCGGTGCCTGTGCCGCCCTTGCCCTCGGGGCTCGATGCCGGGTTGCATGAGATGTTTCTCGACATCAAGCCGGATGGTCAGATGACATATGCGCGATTCCGTTTCGTCGCGCCGGAGGTCGCGGGCGAGGACGCACCAGATTTCGAGGCACGGGTCAGGGACTTGGAATTCTTGTGCAACACCTTTGCCTTGCCGCGTGTCGAAGCAACGCCCGAGCCAGTGGACCGGATCGTGATTTCGCTGGCTGATCGCGCGATTCCGTTTGGCCAGTCAGATCCTGACGTCACCCAGTTTTTCGAGGTGTTTTCGATCCGGGATGACGTCTGCATTTGGGAGGAGTTTTGATGCGAGCACAATATCTTGCGAACCAAAGCTCAGGCCAGGCGGCGATTGAGGCTTTCGAGTCACAGCGCCGGGGGAACGCTGTGGATAAGTTTCCTTTGCTACGGCTTTGCTGTATCGTGACGCGGGGTCTCCTTCAGGCGATCCTTACCTCGTGCGAGGGGCAGTTGGAGCAGTCGCGTTCCGGTCTGTCCAATAAAAGAGACAGGAGAAGCAGATGTCGAAAGCCATCAAGAGCATTCTTGCTGTGGGATTCGTCGCCCTTGTGGCGGCATGTGCCCAGCAGGAAGAAGAATATATCGTTGTCGAGCCTGAGCCCATCTCGGCCGAGCCGACCTATACCGGTAAATACAAGTAACCGGTTTCCGGGGCGGGCCTTCGTGTCCGCCCCGCTTTGCCACGCATTCGGTCTGCGCCGCGCCCTGACGCGAGGTGGCGGATGCTGAAACATCGTGGCTTTCCCGGGCGGCTGCCCGGCACGGATTTCCAGTTCACCATTCGGCGGGCCAATCCGCGGGGCGTGACTCCGATCGTCGCGCGGGATCGGTATCGCGACCGCAGACCGGCCGACCGCCGCGCCGACGAGATATTTCTCGCCGCTCTTTGGGAGCATTTCGGCGATCAGCCGTTCGAGCGGGGCAATCTCGATGCCGGTCGGCTTTCCTGGTTGTTCGGGCGCGAGGTGATTGCCGCGCAGGACCCGTTCGACCCGACCAGTTATGAAGCCCTCCTGCGCATTGATGTCGATGTGGCACGCCGTTCCTTCCCCGAGGTTTTCGGAGGAGAATCGGCATGAACTTGCGCAACTTTGCCGCGAATCGGCGAGGATCGGCCCATTGTCGCGTCCCCCGCGTGATGTGGTTGGCAGCACACCTGCAATCTTGCAGTATCGCATCAGTAGTGGCGGCCCGGAAACGGGCCGGGACTCATCGTCTGTACCGTTACCCTTCCTCCTTGGGGCGGATAGGTTCTCCCCAAAGCCATCCGCCCCAATTTTTCTCTCACGAAAATGGGTTCGGCCTGTTTGGGGGCGTGTTGGTCATTGTTGCGCGCCGGTGTGAAAAGTGCTTTCTTTCCCGGCCGGGTTGCAGCATCCTGCGGGGCAAAAGAAAAACAACGTCAAGAGGCATAACATGCAAATCAAACACACGGTTCGCGCTCTCGCGCTTGCGTCCCTCGGCCTTGTCGCGGCCTGCGGTGACACGGCGGTCGAACAGGCGCTCATGGGTGGCGGGGCCGGAGCGGCCTCGGCCATCGTTGTCAACGGCAGCGTGGGCACCGGCGCGGTCGTCGGCGCGGCGGCCAACGTGGCCTATTGCCAGACATATCCGGCGCGCTGCTGAACACGCGCGCCGCGTAACGGACTTCGCACAATCACTCACATCTTCGGCCATCGCGGTGACAGCCCGCGATGGCCGTTTTGTTGCGTTCGCTTCGGGGGACGCCCTCCCGCAGCCAAGAAACGGAAGGGACGAGACATGTTCAACAAGATCCTGATTGCCAACCGGGGCGAAATCGCCTGCCGCGTGATCAAGACGGCCCGCAAGATGGGCATCGCCACGGTTGCGATCTATTCGGATGCCGATCGCCAGGCGCTGCATGTGCAGATGGCCGACGAGGCGGTGCATATCGGCCCGGCCCCGGCCAACCAATCCTATATCGTCATCGACAAAGTGATGCAGGCGATCAAGGCGAGCGGCGCCGAGGCGGTGCATCCCGGCTATGGTTTCCTGTCGGAAAACCCAAAATTCGCCGAAGCGCTCGCGGACGCAGGCGTCGCCTTCATCGGTCCGCCGAAGGGCGCGATCGAGGCGATGGGCGACAAGATCACCTCCAAGAAGATCGCGCAGGAGGCCGAGGTTTCGACTGTGCCCGGATACATGGGGCTCATCGAAGACGCTGAAGAGGCGGTGAAGATCTCGAACGAGATCGGTTATCCGGTGATGATCAAGGCCAGCGCCGGCGGCGGCGGCAAGGGGATGCGCATCGCCTGGAACGACGACGAGGCGCGCGAGGGCTTCCAAAGCTCCAAGAACGAGGCCGCCAGCAGTTTCGGTGACGATCGCATTTTCATCGAGAAATTCGTCACGCAACCGCGCCATATCGAGATCCAGGTGCTGTGCGACACGCATGGCAACGGCATCTATCTGGGCGAGCGCGAATGCTCGATCCAGCGCCGCAACCAGAAGGTCGTCGAAGAGGCCCCCAGCCCCTTCCTCGACGAGGCCACGCGCCGCGCTATGGGCGAACAGGCCGTCGCGCTGGCCAAGGCGGTGGGCTATGCCTCGGCGGGCACGGTGGAATTCATCGTCGATGGCGACAAGAACTTCTATTTCCTTGAAATGAACACCCGCCTTCAGGTGGAACACCCGGTCACCGAACTCATCACCGGGGTCGATCTGGTCGAACAGATGATCCGGGTGGCGAATGGCGAGCCGCTCTCGATCGCGCAAGAAGATGTGAAACTCAACGGCTGGGCCATCGAGAACAGGCTTTACGCCGAAGACCCCTATCGCGGCTTCCTGCCCTCGATCGGGCGGCTTTCGCGCTATCGCCCGCCGGCCGAGGTGGTCAAGGCCGATCACGTGGTGCGCAACGATACCGGCGTCTACGAGGGCGGCGAGATCAGCATGTATTACGACCCTATGATCGCCAAGCTGTGCACTTGGGCCCCCACCCGGGACGAGGCGATTGAACATATGCGAATCGCGCTCGACAGTTTCGAGATCGAGGGAATCGGGCACAACCTGCCCTTTCTCAGCGCGGTGATGGACCATCCGAAATTCATCTCCGGCGACATGACCACCGCCTTCATCGCAGAGGAATGGCCCGAAGGATTCGAGGGCGTTACCCTGCCCGAGATCACGCTGCGCCGAATCGCGGCCTCCGCGGCGGCCATGCACCGCGTCGCGGAAATCCGCCGCACCCGGATTTCCGGGCGGATGGACAACCACGAACGCCGCGTCGGCTCCGACTGGGTCGTCACCCTTCAGGGCGAGAGCTTCCCCGCCAGCATCGACGCCGACCCAGAAGGTGCCACCGTGCGTTTTTCTGACGGCACCGAACACCGCGTCACCGGCAATTGGACCCCGGGCGATCAACTGGCCCGGATGAGCGTGGACGGCGAACCGCTCGTTCTCAAGGTGGGCAAGATTTCCGGCGGGTTCCGTCTGCGCAGCCGCGGTGCCGATCTCAAGGTGCACGTGCGCACCCCGCGCCAGGCCGAACTGGCCGCGTTGATGCCCGAGAAACTGGCCGCTGATACCTCGAAACTGTTGCTCTGTCCCATGCCCGGCCTGATCGTGAAGGTCGATGTCGAGGTGGGCCAGGAGGTGCAGGAGGGCCAGGCCCTGTGCACGGTCGAGGCGATGAAGATGGAGAACATCCTGCGGGCCGAGCGCAAGGCCGTGGTGTCTAAGATCAACGCCGGCCCCGGCGACAGCCTCGCTGTCGACGACGTGATCATGGAGTTCGAGTAAACACGATGCGGGGCGGGGGGCTCATGTCCGGGCGCGGCGCGGTGCGGGGCATTTCCCTTGCCGCGCTTGCTTTCGTAGCCGCCTGCGACCGGCATTCCGAGGATGAGGCGCGGGCGATCGCGGCGCAGTGGTTCGACATCGGTGAGACGCTCCATTTCGATTCAAGGCGCCCCTGCACGGCCGCTGTCTTTCGCGCCCAGAGCGGCGAGGTGAAATCGCGTGTGCCGCTGTTCGCCAGTGTCGAAGAGGTGATCGGCAACCGCGCGCAACCGGACGCTTTCGCGATCTCGAACGAGGAAATGTCGGTCGATGCGCTGTTTGTCGCCTTCATGGAGGCCGATCGCGCCACCGGTCTGGCTCTGCAAGAGACCAGCCTTGCCGCGCGCGCCTGCATGGACGACGCCACCCGGCAGGCCTTCTACAGCGCCTTGACCGTCTCGCCGTCTGTTCTGGTGTTTTCCGCGCCCGACGGTGCGATTGCAATCCTCGATCCGGTGCGGCGCCATGTCGTCATGACAAGTGGGGCGGTCCAGTGATCCGGGCTCATGGTCGCAGCGATTTGTCGCGCATGATTTCCTGCTGTCGCAGAGGCATGTTGTCGATCGAACGCGTCAGTTCGCGCACTGCCCAGGAGACAGGCTTGCGCAAATATATTATTCCATCCTTGCCCACCAGCACAAGCATGAACCCCCGCGGCCTGAACTGGCGCCTCAATTCGCTGTCTTTGGCGGGGTCGGTGTCGGTCAGCACCACGACGTCACGCCGTTCAAGGGCTTCTGGGCGCTCCGCCAGAAGCCTGAGTTGCTCGATGAATTGCGGGTCACCGGGGCTGTTGGCGAAGACAATCACAAGCCGCTTTTCCCACTCGAATTGCTTCAGATCCCATTCTCCATCCTCGGGAATTGGGGGCGAGATCGACTCGGGCAGGATATCCTGTGCGCCGGAGGCCGAGGCGATAAACAGGGTCAAAACAAGGGCAAGAACAGGTTTCATATGGTCTCCTTCGGATTGTCATATAGGCGGGTTCTACCCCAATACGACTGTTGCTTGGCAAGAATTCACAAAAAATGTTTCCGTTAAACGCTTTGTGACACAAGGGCGCAGCGCAGCACTCCCCGGTTCTGAAATACAGCGCCTTGATCACGCGGTAATGGCCGGTCAGCCCGGCTGGTGCCTGTGGCAAGGGCCCGAGAGCAGGCCACCGGCCCCCCCTGTACGACGCCCAGAGCGCGGCTTTGCGAGGATGCGAGGCCGAATGGCTGTTTCACCCGGCCTCTGGGAACGGTGGAGTGTTGCAACCGATCAAGCAAGCCCGCCTTCCGTAAGGCGAGGCAAACCCGCCGGACGCGGCGAAGACAAGAGGACAAGACGATGACGGACAAGATGGATGAATGGCGCAAACTGGCCGAGAAAGAGCTTCGGGACCGCCCGCTGGACGACCTGACCTGGCACACGCTCGAAGGGATCGCGGTCAAACCGGTCTATACCGGGGAGGACACCGCGGACCTGCCCCATATGGGCAGCCTGCCAGGGTTCGAGCCCTTCACCCGTGGCGTCAAGGCGACGATGTATGCCGGGCGCCCCTGGACGATTCGGCAATATGCCGGTTTTTCCACGGCCGAGGAGTCCAATGCCTTCTACCGCCGCAACCTTGCTGCCGGGCAGCAGGGCGTCTCGGTTGCATTCGACCTGGCGACACACCGGGGTTACGACAGCGACCACCCCCGTGTGGTGGGCGACGTCGGCAAGGCGGGTGTGGCCATCGATTCGGTCGAAGACATGAAGATCCTCTTCGACGGCATCCCCCTCGACCAGGTGTCAGTCTCGATGACGATGAACGGCGCCGTGATCCCGATCCTGGCCAGTTTCATCGTCGCGGGCGAGGAACAGGGCCACGACAAATCTGCCCTTTCGGGGACCATCCAGAACGATATTCTCAAGGAGTTCATGGTCCGCAACACCTACATCTATCCGCCCGAGCCCTCGATGCGGATCATCTCGGACATCATCGAGTACACCTCGAACGAGATGCCGAGATTCAACTCGATCTCGATCTCCGGATACCACATGCAGGAGGCCGGCGCGAACCTGGTGCAGGAGCTGGCCTATACGCTGGCGGACGGGCGCGAATATGTGAAGGCCGCGATCGAGGCGGGCATGGATGTGGACAGGTTCGCAGGCCGTCTCAGCTTCTTCTTTGCCATCGGGATGAATTTCTTCATGGAGGCGGCCAAGCTGCGCGCGGCCCGGCTCTTGTGGCACAGGATCATGACCGAGTTCGGGGCACAGAACGAGCGCTCCAAGATGCTGCGCACCCATTGCCAGACCAGCGGGGTCAGCTTGCAGGAGCAGGACCCCTACAACAACGTGATCCGCACCGCCTACGAGGCGATGTCGGCGGTGCTGGGGGGCACGCAAAGCCTGCACACCAACGCGCTTGACGAGGCAATTGCGCTGCCCACCGATTTCTCGGCCCGCATCGCGCGCAACACGCAGCTCATCCTTCAGGAAGAGACCGGCATCACCAACGTGGTCGATCCGCTGGCAGGGTCCTATTATGTCGAGAACCTTACCCACGAGCTGGCCGAAAAGGCTTGGGAACTGATGGAGGAGGTCGAGGAGATCGGCGGCATGACCAAGGCCGTGGCCTCCGGCATGCCCAAGCTCAGGATCGAGGAAACGGCCGCCACCCGCCAGGCCATGATCGATCGCGGCACAGAGGTGATCGTCGGGGTAAACAAGTATCGCAAGGACAAGGAAGACCCGATCGACATTCTCGACGTCGACAACGTCAAGGTCCGTGAGAGCCAGATCGCGCGGCTGGAGAAGATCCGCGCGACACGCGACGATGCGGCTTGCGTGGCCGCGCTCGATGAACTGACCCGCCGCGCCAAAGAGGGGGGAAACCTGCTCGAAGCGGCGGTCGAAGCGGCCCGTGCACGGGCCTCAGTGGGGGAAATCAGCATGGCAATGGAAAAGGAATTCGGCCGCCACCGCGCCGAGGTCAAGACGCTCGCCGGGGTCTATGGTGCCGCCTATGAGGGCGACGAGGGCTTTGCCGCGATCCAGAAGAGCATCGAGCAGTTCGCCGAGGAAGAGGGCCGCCGCCCGCGGCTTCTGGTGGTCAAGATGGGGCAGGATGGCCATGACCGCGGCGCCAAGGTGATCGCCACCGCCTTTGCCGATATCGGTTTCGACGTGGATGTCGGGCCGCTCTTCCAGACCCCGGAGGAGGCTGCGCAGGATGCGGTCGACAATGACGTGCACGTGGTCGGCATCAGCTCCCAGGCGGCAGGCCACAAGACGCTTGCCCCGCAACTGATCGAGGAGCTCAGGAAAAAGGATGCCGAGGATATCATCGTGATCTGCGGCGGGGTGATCCCGCAGCAGGATTACGACTTTCTGAAGAAGGCCGGCGTCAAGGCGATCTTCGGGCCGGGCACCAACATCCCCCATGCCGCGCAGGAGATTCTCGAACTGATCCGCGCTGCCCGGGCCTGAACCCGGCGCGCGGTCGCGGGGGGCTGTCTGCCCCCCGAGGTGCAGATTGCTCTTGCAATCCGCACCTTCCCCCCGAGAGTATTTTCGCAAGATGAAGGAGGGGACATGTCGCTGCGTATGAAGATTGTTCTGGGGCAGGCAATCGGGTTTCTCCTGGCCGTTGTCCTGGTTTGGGTCCCATTGTCGATGTCGCCCCCATTCCTGCCCCTGAACACGGCATTGATCTTGGCGTTTCTGCCCGGCGGATTGGTGGCGCTGGTCATGGTCGGCGTGGTCGCGCTGCGACGTTTCTTCGATGCCGATGTCATCGCCGGCGGCGCTCTGCGCACCGGTTCGACCGCCGAAATTGATCAGCGGGTACTGTCGAACACGATCGAGCAACTCGTCG
>NZ_JAWLDS010000052.1:0-21776 GCF_041686535.1 Aquicoccus sp.
ACGGCGTGTCGGGGCTCAGGCGCGCCATCAATGCGCCTCGTTCCGGCCGATCAGGCGCCCGCGCAGCCAGCCCGAGAACCAGTCCATCGCGATCACCATCAGGATCACCAGCACGATGTAATAGCTCACCTCTTCCCAGTCCTTCTGGGTGATGATCGCCTGTGTCAGCAAGAGCCCGATCCCGCCGCCGGTGATCGCGCCGATCACCGTGGCGCTGCGGGTGTTGGATTCGAGGTAATAGAGGATCTGGCTGAGAAACACCGGCGTCACCTGCGGAATCACGCCGAAGCGATAGCGTTGCATCCGCTTGGCCCCCGTCGAGGCGACGCCCTCGATCTGCTTGTTGTCGACATTCTCGAGCGCCTCGGAGAACATCTTGCCGAAGCTGCCGGTGTCGGTGATCAGGATCGCCAGCGCGCCGGTCAGGGGGCCGGGGCCGAAGGCTCGGCTGAGGATGATGGTCCAGATGAGCCCATCGACCCCGCGCACGAAATCGAAGAGTCGGCGCACCCCGAAGCGGATGCTCATCAGGCGGGTAAAATTGCGCGCGGCGAGGAAGGCCAGCGGCAGGGCGACGAGCGCGGCGCCCATCGTGCCGAGAAAGGCCATGAGGATGGTTTCGAAGATCGCCCAGATCACATCCTTGTGCCGCCACATCTTGTTGGTCCAGACATCGTTCACGATGGCGGCAATATTGCTCTTTTCGGCGACCACCCGGTCGCCCGACAGGGCAAGCCCCGCCAGTTCGCCAAGGCTCTTGCCGTAGAACGGGCTGTCGAGGGTGAACCAGAAGAGCTCCCAGCCCAAGGAATAGCGGTAGACCTCGGTGCGCGCGCGGGTGACGACGGCGCGACCGCCAGCACCGGTGATGTTGACGCGGGCATTGCTGGCGCTGATCCAGTCGGGCACCGTCCCGTCGGGCGTGTCGAGGATGATGTCGCGCCCATCGACCGTCACGGTCACGGTGCCGTAATCGGGGCGAGTATAGCGCAGGGTCGAACCGTCGATTTGCGCGCTTTCCCCGGCCTTGAGCGCAACGTCCAGAGAATCGGCGCCGGTTGGCGTGACGAAATCGGGGGTCATGCCTTCGGGATATGTTCCCTTGTTCTCGCCCTCGATGGCGATGCTCAGCCCGCCGCTTCGGTTGTTGTGCGTGACATGCGTCTTGTAGCTGTAGCTGTCGGCCACGAGGATCGCGGCATTGTCCATGCGCGCGCGATCCACCAGCCCGGGAATGTCGAACGCGAAGAAGAGATAGACGAAATAGGCCAGGATGACCGTTGGGGCGGCAAAGGCGATCAGCCGCTTGCGGGCAATAAGCGCAGTGGCGGTCTGTTTCAGGTCGGTGACGGGCATCGTTTCTGCGGTTGCGGTCATGGCCTTACACCTTTCCGACGAGTTTGTTGCGGTAGTGGCTCGATACCTGATCGAAGAAGACGATGGTCAGGAACAGCAGGATGAAGATCGCCGCCACCTGGTCATAGCGGCCCCCGCCCCAGCTGAAGGCGTTCTTGAGGTCATAGCCGATCCCGCCCGAGCCGACGAACCCGAGGATGGCCGAGGCGCGGATGTTGATCTCGAACCGCAAGAGCGCATAGCTCAGCCAGTTGGGCGCGACCTGCGGCACGATGCCCAGCATCATCCGCTGGACCCAGGTGGCACCGGTGCTCTCCAGGCCTTCGAGCGGTTTGAGGCTGGCGTTCTCGTTGATTTCCGAGAAGAGCTTGCCCAGCGCGCCGGTGGTGTGCAGCGCGATGGCGATCATCGCCGGCACCGGCCCGCCGCCGAGAATGAAGATCAGCACCAGCGCAACGACGATCTCGGGGACCGCTCGCATGACATCCATCATCCGGCGAAAGAGGCCGATCAGCCGGGGAAACAGTGCCATGCCGCGCGTGGACAAGAGCGACAGGACGATCGCGAGCAACCCGCCCACCAGCGTCGAGGCCGCGGCGATGTTGATCGTCTCGATCAGCGAGGGGAAAAACTTGACCATCAGCGCGGGCAGGAGCGTGAACTTCTCGCTCGCCTCCTTGATCACCTCGCCGGGGAAAACGAAAATGTTGAGGATCCCGTCCCAGAAGCCACCTGCGTTGCGGCTGTCGGCGAGCATGAAGCCCGACGCCATCAACGCGATGAAGATCACCAGCATGATGCCACCATACATGCGCTTGGTGCGCGTCATGGCCATATAGGCGTCTTGAATCTCGGTGGTGCGCTCTGCGCCCACGGACTGGCCTATCGTGGTATCCGCCATTGCGGCTTCTCCTTGAGCGGGGGATTGGAAAAGGAATGACCGGCCCCGTCTTTTCGGGGCCGGCCGGGTGCGCGGTGCGCGGTCTTACATCTTGGATTTGCGTGCTTCGATGATCGAGATATAGGCGTCGTGGTCGATCGGCTGGAAGCCCAGGGCATCGCCAGCCATGAAGTTATAGGCGCAGTCGGGGTCCATGTAGGGCAGCGACGCGGTGAGCGTGGCGATGTCGACCTTCACCCGCTCGGGCAACTCCTTGCGCAGCACGATCGGGCCTTCGGGGATCGGCTTGGATTTCCAGATCTCGACAAGCTCGTTCATGTCAACGAGGCCCGCATCCGACGCCTTGCGCAGCGCGCCGGAGTTGTAGCCGTCTTCCCAGTCGCCCATGCCGTCGGCCCAGGTCACGCCGCCGTCCACGTCGCCATTGGCCACGGCGACGATGGTCTGTTCATGGCCACCGACGAACTTGACTTCGCCGAAATAGTCGCCCGATTCCATGGTCGCGCCGACTTCCTCGGGGATCTCGATCGAGGGGATCAGGTAGCCCGACGTGGAGTTGGGATCACCGAAGGCAAAGACCTTGCCCTGCATGTCCTCGAGCGAGGTGATGCCGCTGTCCTTGCGGGCGAAACCGATCGAATGGTAGCCGTAGGAGCCGTCATCGTTGGTCTTGACCATGATCGGCTCGATCGCGTCGGGATCGGTCAGCCAGGCCTTTGCATAGCCCGAGGCGCCCAGCCAGGCCATGTCGATGCTGCCACCCAGGAGGCCCTGGATCACGCCGTCATAATCGGCCGGGGTGAAAAGCTTGACCGGAACGCCCAGCAGCTCCTCGGCCTTGGCGCGAAAGCATTCGTTGCTGGTCATGCGGTCCTGGGCGTTCTCGCCGCCGAGGATGCCAAGGCGGAATTCGTCGATGCTGTCCTGTGCCAGCGCGGGCGTGACGAGTGCAGTGGTGGCCAGGGCGGCCGCGAGGATCTGTTTCATCTTCTCTCTCTTTCTCTCTCTCTCTGGTGGTGGTCCCGGCGCAGGTCTGCGGCGGGGGGGGTGAAAGTCAGACGACGGCCTTGGCCTCATGAAGGGCGCGGGCAGCGGGACGTTCGATGGCGTCGAGGCTGGTGCTGGTCGCGGACTCGGAAAAATCGGCATCCGCCCCGTAGATGTCGCGCGCCACGCCGGTGGTGAGCTGTTCGGGCGTGCCGTCGAACACGATCCGACCCAGCCGCATCCCGATCACCCGGTCGCAATAGCGCCGCGCGGTGTCGAGCGTGTGCAGGTTGGCGATGACGGTGCGGCCGTCCTCGTCGTGGATGCGGCGCAGCGCGTCCATCACGATCTGTGCGTTCATCGGGTCGAGCGAAGCGATCGGCTCGTCGGCGAGGATCATCTTGGGGTCCTGCATCAACGCGCGGGCGATGGCCACGCGCTGTTGTTGACCACCCGAAAGCGCCTCGGCCCTCTTGGGCGCATGTTCGGCGATGCCAAGCCGGTCGAGGATCGCGATGGCCTTGTGGATGTCGGCCGTCGGATAGAGATTGAACATCGTGGCCAGCGACGAGCGCCGGTTGAGCGTGCCATGCAGCACGTTCGAAACCACGTCCATGCGTGGCACGAGGTTGAACTGCTGAAAGATCATGGCGCATTGCGACTGCCATGCGCGCTTGGCGGTGCCCTTGAGACCCAGCACGTCGCGGCCTTCGAATTCCAGCTTGCCGCTGGTGGCGTCGGTCAGGCGGTTGATGATGCGCAGGAGGGTGGATTTCCCCGCGCCCGAGGCGCCGATGATCCCGACCATCATCGGCCTGTCGATCGAGACACAGACATTGTCCACGGCGATGTTTGCGCCAAAGCGCTTTGTCAGGTTGTCAAAGGCAAGCATACGGACCCCCGTTTCATGTGGGGGGATGCAGACACCAGAATTGTCAAACCGGTGTGACGGTAATACGAAAGTTGTGTAAAGGTACGGACCGCCTGGCCCCGGGTGCCGGTTCTGCGCACAAGGCTCGTTTGAAACGAAAACGGCCCGGGCGGCGGGGCCCGGGCCGTTGATGCAATGCGGGGCTCTGCGGTCCTGTTACTCGGCCTCGTTTGCCGCCTGGGCCTGCAGGAGCGCGTATTTCTGCTCCCCGAGGGTCTCGAACAGGTCGAGCTGGGTCTCGAGATAGTCGATATGCCCTTCCTCGTCCGCGATCAGCTCTTCGAACAGGTTCTTCGAGACATGGTCACCCACCTCGTCGCAATGCTTGCGCGCCTCGATGTAAAGGTTGCGCGCGTCGTGTTCGGCGGCGAGATCGGCCTCGAGGGTTTCCTTGATGTTTTCCCCGATCCTGAGCGAATCGAGCTTTTGCAGGTTGGGGTGGCCTTCGAGAAAGATGATCCGCTCGATGAGCTTGTCGGCGTGGTGCATCTCTTCGATGCTTTCCTCGCGCGATTTCGCGCCAAGCCGGCCAAAGCCCCAATCCTCCTGAAGGCGGTAATGCAGCCAGTACTGGCTAACGGCTGTCAACTCCGAGCGGAGCGCGGTGTTGAGGTATTCAATAACTTTCTTGTCGCCTTTCATGAGCGGTTCTCCTTGGCTTTCTCTGTCTCATGTTGCGCAGAGTGGCTGGCACCTGAAAGCTGTCACTGGTCTCCATCGTGGCCATGAAATGCGGCAGGCATCCACCGCAATCCGCGCGCTTTCCAAGTGCGTGATACACTTTGCCCGGTGTCACGATGGTATCAGGATCGGCGCGCCGCATCCACTCGATTGCCGAGCGGATGTCCTTGTCGGTGATGTTCATGCAATGGCAGACGATCATGGTGAAGGGCCTCGCGGTGGTGGTCGGGGCGTGGAATCCCCTGCTTGGCGATCATATGGGCAATCTAGCCGCCGATTCAGAGAAAAGCCAACAGATTCTGTCGGAAATGATACGACCACATGCGCCATGTTGACGCGACGCCTGGTCGAACCCTGCCAGATGACGGCGAGTCATGGGCCTCGTACCTATTTCGTGAGAATCAGCTTCCCTGCCCGGGTGATGCGCAGGATGTAGTGCTGTTCACCGAGCACGATATGCGCGACCTGCCCGCCGAGCATCAGGTCTTCGGCCTTGTAAAGGGGGGTCGAGTCGCTGGCAGAGGACTGCATGTCGGCCGTGTTGCGATGCATCATGGCGTGTCCTCCGGATTCTCGGGGAGCAAGCGGTCAACGAGCCATTCGCAATCGGGCAGGCGCAGCCCGCACATGCCCGAGACAAGTTCCCAAAGGTCGTTCCGTCCTGTGCGTTGGTTGGCGTCATGCGCGGGATGTGATTGGCCCGCCATCTGGTTCATGTGCATTTCTCGGCTCCGGTTCTGACTGGTCGCGGGCTTCCCCGAAATGCGCCGGGGTGGCTGGGCATTTCTATAAATGACAAAAACAGTCAGAAATGTCAAACGGCACGTTTCAAGGGGTTTGGCAGACCCGCAACACAGCGAAAGCCGCGCACCCGAATCGCCGGGCGCGGCCAGGATCACCCGGGCGGGTGACCTTTTCCGCGGAGAAATCGCGCGCTGACGCGGTCAGAGGCTGTCCATCTTGCGCGCAAGCTTGGCGTCGAGCGCCGAAAGCCCGCCCGCGTCATGCGTGGTGAGCGTCACCGTCACATTGTTATAGACATTGCTCCATTCCGGGTGGTGCCCCCATTTCTCGGCAAAGATCGCCACCCGGGTCATCCAGCCGAACGCCTCGGGGAAATCGTCGAACTTGAAATCCTTGGTGATGGCATCGCGCCCCTCGACCATGGTCCATCCGGTGTCGAAAAGCGGTTTGAGCAGGCTTTCGCGGGCCGTGTCTGACAGTAGTTCGTTCAATCGTGATCCTCCTCTTGGATGGTTTTGCGGAACGGGCCGTATTCGGTGAGAATTTCGACCTCTTCGGCGACCGCCGCGCGTTCCGCGTCGAGATAGCGCGCGATCGCATCGCGAAACCCAGGGTCGCCCACCCAGGTCAGCGCGTGGCAGGTTGTGGGCATGTAGCCGCGCGCCAGTTTGTGTTCGCCCTGCGCCCCGGCCTCGACCGTCGAAAGCCCGTGGGCGATGGCGAAGTCGATGGCCTGATAATAGCAGATTTCGAAATGCAGGCAGGGATGATGTTCGGTGCAGCCCCAATAGCGGCCAAACAGGGAATCGCGCCCGATGAGATTGAGCGCCCCGGCCACGGGTTCGCCGTCGCGAAACGCCAGCACCAAGAGCACATCATCGCGCAGCCGTTCATGTGCGATGTCGAAGAACGCGCGCGTGAGATAGGGCGTGCCCCATTTGCGCGCGCCGGTATCCTGGTAGAAGCGCCAGACGGCATCCCAATGTTCGGGGCGGATCTCGTCGCCGGTCAGCATCCGGATCTCGCCGCCGAATCCTTGCCCCGTCGCGCGCTCCTTGCGGATGGTCTTGCGCTTGCGCGAACTCAGCGAAGCGAGGAAGGCGTTGAAATCGGTATAGTCGCGGTTCTGCCAGTGGAATTGCTGCGTGGTCCGGTGCAGCATGCCCAGGGTCTCGCCCTCCTCGGCCTCGTCCGCGGTGCAGAAGGTGGCATGCACCGAGCTGAGCCCGTTGCGGTCGGCCAGTTGCATCGCCCCCTGAACCAGCGCCTGCCGCCCGATACCGTCGAAACCCGGCCGCGTCAGGAAACGGCGCCCGGTGGCCGGAGTGAAGGGCACGGCAACCTGGAGCTTGGGGTAATAGCGCCCGCCCGCCCGCTCATAGGCATGGGCCCAGTTGTGATCGAAGATGTATTCGCCCTGTGAATGCGACTTGGCATAAAGCGGGGCGCAGGCGATGATGTCATCGCCGACATGGGCGGTCAGGTAATGCGGCTCCCATCCCGTTCCCGGCCCGACCGAGCCGCTGTCTTCGAGCGCCGACAGAAACCGATGCGTGGTGAAGGGATCGGCCGGGCGCCCGCCTTGGATGGCCTCGGGGCAGGCACAGGCATCCCAATCGCTTTCCGCAATCTCGGAAAGCGATGTCATGGTCCGGATCTCGATCGCGGTTTCGGTGTCCATCCATCCCGATATTGGCGCGTCCGGGCGTCGGATCAAGACGGCAGTGCCGCGCGATATCCCTCGAAGGTGATATTGTCGGCAACTTCGCGGGCCTCGGCCTCGGCTTCGGGCGAGGTGACGGTCCAGCACAGGATCGCCCCCCCCTTGGCGCGCAACTCGGCCAGGCGCGGATTGTGCAGGTCATGCCGTTCATGCGACACGAAGCTCGCCCCGAGCCTGTCATAGTCTGGAATCCGCCCCAGGTGATCGCAGGTCGCCGTCGGCAACAGCGGCCAGTTATGCGGGGCAAAGGCGCTCGTGGTCAACCCGCGCGGCAGAGCGGGCATGAGCCGGGCCATGACCTCGACCGCGTGGGGGTTGAACGACATAACCGCCACCGGCCCCTCGTAGCTGCCAAGCGCCTGCGCCGCGGCATATTCGAGCGTGCCGACATTCGGCCCCATGATTCCGTCCTGGTCCTTGACCTCGATCAGCAGCGGCGCGCGTCCCTGAACAAGGGCCAGAACATCGGTGAGGGTCGGCACGCCCTCGCCGTCGCCATGCAGCAGGGGCAGGCGTCCGAGCTCGGTCGCGCTGCGCTGGCGGATCGAGCCGGACTGACCGGTCAGGCGGCCAAGATCGTAATCGTGGAACACCATCGCCTGACCGTCGAGCGAAAGCTGAAGGTCGATTTCGATCCCGTAACCCGCGGCGAGTGCCGCCCGGATCGCGGCGCGCGAATTCTCGGGCCGCCCGTCGGTTATGTCGTGCAGGGCCCGGTGCGCGATCGGGGCACGGGTGAACGATGGGTCGAGTTTCGTCATCGTCACATGATCTGGAAAATGGCTTCGATCTCGACCGCGACGCCGAAGGGAAGCGAGGCCGCCGACACAGCCGAGCGCGAATGGCGCCCCGCGTCGCCCAGGGCCTCGACAAGGAAATCCGAGCATCCGTTGATCACCTTGGGCTGATCTCCGAACGTGTCGGTCGAGTTGACGAAGCCGGTCAGCTTGACCACGCGGGCAAGCCGGTCGAGATCGCCGCCGCAGGCGGCCCGGGCCTGGGCCAGGAGCATGATGGCACAGCGTTTGGCCGCGGCCACTCCGCCCTCGACATCCATGTCGGCGCCGAGCTTGCCCTTGATCAACCCGTTCTCGTCCATGGCCACCTGCCCGGACACGAAGACAAGATCGCCGACCTGCACATAGGGCACATAGTTGGCCGCCGGGGCGGCGGCGTCGGGCAGGGTGACGCCCAGCTCGGCAAGGCGGGTTTCGATTTGCGACGGCATCATGGCTCTCCTCTGGCTGATCTCGCGGCGACGCTAGTGCAAACCAATGCCGAAGGGAAACCCGAATTGCCAACGCGATGTGCACGCGGCGAGCGATGCACCAACGGGTGAAGCGATTCGCCGTCGCCGTCGCTTTCTCTTGTCACCGGCCACGGTGATTTGTTGTCATTCGGCCCATCTTGATCTATCACCGCATCTCGTATCCCCGTTCTGCCATACCTGAAACGGACGCTGGATGATGGGATGGGAATTTGCCGCCGACCAATCTCTTTGAAACCAGTCAGGTTCATCATGCACACACCAGCGTTCTTTCCCAAGACCGGCTTTTCGGCGGCCGCGGCCCGGACTGTCGGGATTGCCCGCCTCGGCCTGTCGGCTTGCCTTGTCGTTGGACTGGCCGGTTGCAGCGTCCCCGGCCCTGACGACGCACCGGGCGGCATTCATGACCCCTACGAAGAGACCAACCGCAACAACCACGAGCTGAACCGCGCGCTTGACCGGGGCCTCATCCGCCCGGCAGGCAAGGGATATGCCTCGACTGTGCCCGCCCCGGTTGTCGAAACCCTTTCAAATTTCGGTTCCAATCTCAGCTTGCCGGGCACGGTCGTGAACAACCTGCTTCAGGGCGACCTGGGCGGGGCGCTGCAGAACACGTACCGCTTTGCCTTCAACACGGTGTTCGGCATCGGGGGCCTTGGCGATCCGGCGGGCGATTTTGGCATCACCGAGGTCGAGACCGATTTCGGTGCCACGCTGAATGTCTGGGGCGTGCCGGAAGGCGCCTATGTCGAATTGCCGATTCTCGGCCCGTCGACCGAACGTGATGCGGTGGGTCGTGTCGTGGACCTGTTCACCAACCCGCTGTCCTATACCTTGCCCAAGCCCGAGAAATACTATGGCACGGTGGCGAACGCGGCGTCGAAACTGGGTGATCGCGGACGTTACTCGGATACGGTGGACTCGGTTCTCTACGAAAGCGTGGACAGCTATTCACAATCGCGTTCGATGTATCTTCAGAATCGCCGCTTCGAACTTGGTTCTGACGATGATGATGCCTACCTTGATGAATATGATGATCCATATGACGAGATTTACGATGATCCATACTCGGAATGACATGAGCCGGCGCAATCTTCTTGGTGGCCTTTTCTCCGGTGCCGCGCTGGCCGCGCTCCCCTCCGGGGTCTGGGCCATGACCGCGGATGCGGCCAAGCGGCTGGTCGATCTGATCGTCGCGGATATCAACAAGGTGATCGATGCGCCGACCTCGGAGTCGGCCAAGATCGCGGAGTTCGAGAAGATCTTCGTGCGCTATGCCGATGTGCCGACGATCGCGCGCTATGCGCTGGGCGTCGATTCCCGCCGGGCGAGCAAGGCCCAGCTCGACGCCTTCACCCGCGCGTTCCAGGTCTATGTCAGCCGCAAGTACGGTCGGCGTTTTCGCGAATTCATCGGTGGCCGGATCGAGGTTCAGAAGGCCCGCGAGGTCAAGAATTTCCACGAGGTCAAGACGATCGCGCATCTGCGCGGAGAGTCGCCGTTCGAAGTCGCGTTCCTGGTCAGCGACCGGTCAGGAGAGCCCAAGTTCTTCAACATCTTCATCGAAGGTGTGAACATGCTCTTGACCGAGCGTGACGAGATCGGCGCCATGCTCGATCGGCGGCGGGGCGACTTAGACGCGCTGATCCAGGATCTTCGAAACATCAGCTGACCGGCACTCAGCGGTTGTCCGCGCCGAAAAGGCCACGCAGCACGCTGTTGATGTCTCCTCCGGTGCGGCCCCGGTCTTCGCGGCGCCCATCCGGCTCGTCTGTTTGCGTCGGAGGTGTCGGCTCCTTCATCGGCAGGGGACGTGCCGGCAGGTCTTCATGTACCCGTACCATGGTTTCGTGCCAGATCTCGGCCGGCAGCCCTGAACCCGTCACGCCGGTCAGCGGCGTGTTGTCGTCATACCCCATCCAGACCCCGGCCACGTAATCGGCGGTGAAGCCCATGAACCACGCGTCGCGGGTTGATTGTGACGTGCCGGTCTTGCCCGCAGCTTCGCGGTCGGGCAGGGCGGCACGCCCGCCCGTGCCCTCGGTGATGACCTTGTTCATCATCCAGATCAGCTGCCGTGCCGATTCCTCGAGGATCACGCGCTCGCCGATCCCCGTGCCGGTCGAAAAGATCGGTTCCTGCTCGCCCAGAAGCCTCAACTCGTTCATGCCATAGGGAGTGACCGAACTGCCCCCGTTCAGGATGCCCGCATAGGCGCCCGTCATCTCCAGAAGCGTCGCGTCGGATGCCCCCAGTGCGAGGGCCGGGCCATCGGCGAGGTCCGATTCGATGCCGAATTCAACGGCCACCTTGCGCACGATGTCGAGCCCCGATTCCTGCGCCAGTCGGACCGCGGGAACATTCAGTGACGTCTTGAGCGCATCAACCAGGGTGACCGGCCCACGGAACTCCCGGTCGAAATTCTGGGGGCACCATTCGCCGGAGCCGGGGATCGTGACGCAATATTCCGTATCCTCGATCATATCCAGCGGCGACCGGCCAAGATCGAGTGCCGCGGCATAAACGAACGGCTTGAACGCCGAACCGGTCTGGCGCCTGGCCATCGTTGCGCGGTTGAACTCGCCCGAAACGCGGGTCTTGCGCCCGCCGACCATCGCGCGGACCGCGCCGTCGGCAGACATCACCACGATGGCGGCCTGCGCCTCGGAGTCTTCGCGCACCTTGGCTTCGAAAATCTCGCGCATCGCCTCTTCCGCGGCTGTCTGGATGCGCTGGTCGAGCGTGGTATTGATGATCACGTCCTCGGTCGTGCCGCGGGTGAAGACCTCGGGGCCGGTTCGCATCACCCAGTCGGTGAAGTATCCGCCTGCGCGCTTCTGTGCCGCCTCGGAGAGCCGCGCGGGGTTTGCCACCGCCTCGGCATGTTCTTCATCGGTGAGATAGCCCTGCTCGTGCATCAGCTTGAGCACGGTCTGCGCCCGCGCCTGCGAACGCTCGAGGTTGTTGGTGGGTGCAAAGCGCGTGGGTGCCACCAGAAGCCCGGCCAGAATCGCGGCCTCCTGTGGGTTCACCTGCGCGGCGGATTTGCCGAAATAGCGTTGCGCGGCGGCCTCGAAGCCGCGTGCCCCGCCCCCCAGGAAGGCGCGGTTCATATAAACGGTCAGGATGTCGTCTTTGGTGTATTTCGCCTCCAGCGCCATGGCGTAGATGGCTTCCTTGACCTTTCGCCAGATCGATCCCTGGCGGCAGTCGGCCTCATAGGCGGCCTCGCTTATCCATTTCTCCGGGTCATAAGGAACGCCAAGACAGATGAGTTTTGCCGTCTGCTGGGTGATGGTCGAGCCGCCGTGCCCCGATAGCGGCCCGCGACCTTCGCTCAGGTTGATCCGCACCGCCGAGGCGATGCCGCGGGGCGATAGCCCGAAATGGTGGTAAAAGCGGCGGTCTTCGGTGGCGATGATCGCGTTCTTGAGATGCCGGCTCACCGTGTCTTCGGTGATCACGCCGCCGAACTGGTCGCCGCGCCACGCAAAGACATCGCCGGAGGCATCCAGAAGCGTGACCGACCCGCGCGCGCGCCCGTCGTAAAACTGATCGATCGGCGGGAGGGTCAGCGCGACATAGCCGACGGCCAGCGCAACGATGATCGCGCTCACGGTTGCCACGCGCCAGCCGAACCCCCAGACCAGCCGCCAGACCCACCTCAGGAACCAGAGAACGAGCCTGGTCAGCGGGTTGCGGCGGCGGGCGCGGGTCTTGCGTTTCTTCGGTTTCGGCTTTGCCCGTGTCCTGGCTTTGGCGGTCTTGGACGGATACCGCCTGTCGGCCACCAGCGGCGGCTTTTTTCGCCCTGAATCACTCATTCCGTTGCCCTGCCCGGTGCCTGTTTGTTGCGCCCACAATAAACACTCGCCCGGCAAAAGTAGAGACCAAGCTGCGCATGGACGGCTTTTTCAGTTGCATAAAAAATGCTCAAAAATCGTGTGGTGTGCATTTTTTAATCAGTACATTGAGAATCAGGGGAGGGAAACCCCCCGGCTTTCTTCCTTTTCCCCGATGTTCCGCGGTTTGCTGCAGTTGCAAACAGGCCGGACGTCCGGCTCAAGGACAAGGGGAACCGAGGTGAAACTGATCATTGCAACGATCAAGCCATTCAAGCTCGAGGAGGTGCGCGAGGCGCTCACCGGAATCGGGGTGCGCGGCATGATGGTCACCGAGATCAAGGGGTTCGGCGCGCAGTCGGGCCATACCGAGATCTATCGCGGTGCGGAATACGCCGTGAATTTCGTGCCCAAGATCAAGCTCGAAGTCGTCGTAAGCGCGGCCATGGCCGACGAGGTGGTGGAAACCATCACCAAGACCGCGCGCACCGGCAAGATCGGGGATGGCAAGATTTTCGTGCTGGACGTGGGACAGGCCGTCCGCGTGCGTACGGGCGAAACCAACGAAGACGCGATCTGAGCGTCGCGCCAAAGGGGAAAACGGATGAACTACCTGAAAACCAAAATCAGCCTTGCGGCGGTCATGGCCATGCTGGCGATGCCGTCCTTCGCGCAGGATGCGGGTGAAGCGGTCGCGACTGCGGTGCCAACCGATTCTGTCTTTGTCTTCAACACGCTGCTGTTTTTGATTGGCGGCATCCTCGTATTCTGGATGGCGGCGGGTTTCGCCATGCTCGAAGCCGGCCTGGTGCGTTCCAAGAACGTGACCATGCAGTTGACCAAGAACATCTCGCTGTTCTCGTTCGCGGCGATCACCTATTACGTCATCGGTTACGTGCTGATGTATCCCGGCGACGGGTGGATGGTCGATGGCTGGCTGGGTGCACTGGGCGTTGCCATTCTCGAACCCGTGGGCGTGACCGCACCCGATGCCGACGCCTATGACTATGCCTCGACCGGGTCGGATTACTTCTTCCAGCTCATGTTCGTGGCCACCACCGCCTCGATCGTGTCGGGCACCGTGGCGGAACGGATCAAGCTCTGGCCGTTCCTTGTGTTCGTGATCGTGCTGACCGCGCTGATCTATCCGATCCAGGCCAGCTGGAGCTGGGGCGCGGGCGTTCTTGATGCCGCGGGCTTCAGCGATTTCGCGGGCTCGACCATCGTGCACTCCGTGGGTGGCTGGGCTGCGCTGACCGGGGCGATCATCCTCGGGCCGCGCCTTGGCAAATACACCAAGGAAGGCCGCACCGTGCCGATGCCGGGCTCGAACCTCGCGCTGGCCACGCTGGGCACGTTCATCCTGTGGCTGGGCTGGTTCGGCTTCAACGGCGGATCGGAGCTTGCGCTGGGTGGCGTGGACAGTGCCGCCAATGTGAGCCGCATCTTCGCCAACACCAATGCCGCCGCCGCCGGCGGGGCCGTGGCTGCGCTGATCCTGACGCAGCTTCTCTACAAGAAGCCCGACCTGACCATGGTGCTCAACGGTGCGCTGGCCGGTCTGGTGTCGATCACCGCCGAACCGCTGGCACCCAGCCTTGGTGCGGCACTGCTGATCGGCATGGTCGGTGGCGTGATCGTGGTCTTCGCGGTGCCCTTCCTCGACAAGCTCAAGATCGACGACGTGGTCGGCGCTATCCCGGTGCACCTCATCGCCGGTATCTGGGGCACGCTCGCGGTTCCGCTGACCAATTCGGACGCCTCGTTCGGCGCCCAGATCTACGGCATCGTGCTGGTCGGGGCCTTTACCATCGTCGCCTCGCTGGTGGTCTGGTTCATCATCAAGGCCACGATGGGCCTGCGGGTCGACGAGGAGACCGAGATCAACGGCCTCGACATGGGCGAGTTGGGGATGGAAGCCTATCCAGATTTCGGCAAGGGCTGAACTTCCGTCCAGAATGTTGACGACCGGCCCGGGCGCGCGCGACGCGCCCGGGCCTTTTCGTCACGTCTCAGCCATTGTCGCCGACGCGCTGCGGCGCGCCGGTGGCCATGTTGGTGCTGATATGGGGCTTGTTCGCCTCTTTCCACGCGGCCATGCCGCCGCCCATATGCGCGATCCGATCCATCCCGATAGCGATCGCGGCGCGTGCCACCCGTTCCGACCGCACGCCCGAGCCGCAATGGAACACGATGCGCTTTTCGCTCTGCCCCGGCAGCTTGTCGGCGCGGAAGAACGACATCGGCATCAAGAGCGTGCCCTCGATATGTTCGAACATGTATTCCTGCGCCGTGCGCACGTCGATCAGCACGATTTCATCGCGGTCGAAGGCGTCGGCCACTTCGTCCACGGTCCAGGTTTCCAGCACGGCATCATCGACGGTTTCGGTTTTCATTGCGGTGTCTCCTGTGGTTGGTGTCATGCGCCGGGCGGGCGCTGGCCTGCATCTAGCCGATCGGGCGCGTCTTTGCATCCCTGGATGATGTCCACGCGCCCGGGACCAGGTGCTGCGACGCGCTAATCCGGTGGCAGAATCGCGCAGGCAATGCTAGGTATTGTGGGATGAACACGCACGCCCCCAATATCCGTCCTGTCATCCGGCAGCTTGACGACGCCGCGATCAACCGCATCGCCGCCGGCGAGGTGGTCGAGCGTCCCGCCAGCGCGGTCAAGGAGCTGATCGAGAACGCGCTCGACGCCGGGGCCAAGCGGATCACCGTGGATCACGCCGATGGGGGCAAGACCCTCATTCGGGTCGGCGATGACGGCTGCGGGATGAGTGCGGCGGACCTGCCGCTCGCGCTCAGCCGTCATGCCACGTCCAAGATCGACGGGTCGGACCTGCTCGACATCCACACGTTCGGCTTTCGCGGCGAGGCGCTGCCCAGCCTGGGCGCGGTCGGGCGGCTCGGCATCACGACCCGCGTCGCAGGCGGCGAGGGAGTCGAGGTCGAGGTGACGGGCGGGCGCATGGGCACGGTGAGGCCCGCCGCGCTCAACCCCGGCACCATTGTCGAGTTGCGCGACATCTTCCATGCCACCCCGGCGCGGCTCAAGTTCATGCGCTCCGACAGGGCCGAGGCACAGGCGATCGGAGACGTGGTCAAGCGCCTCGCCATGGCCGAGCCCTACGTGGGCTTTACCCTGCGCGATGTCTCGGGCGGGGGCGAGGGGCGCGTGACCTTTCGCGCCGACGCGCAGAGCGGTGATCTCTTCGATGCGCTGCACGGCCGTCTGGCACAGGTTCTGGGCCGGGACTTCGCGGAAAATGCCCTGCGCATCAACGCCGAGCGCGAGGGATTGCGGCTGGCCGGCTATGCCGCCCTGCCGACCTATTCGCGCGGGTCGAGCGTGGCACAATACCTTTTCGTCAATGCCCGCCCGATACGAGACAGGATGCTCTACGGCGCCCTGCGCGCCGCCTATTCCGATTTTCTCAGCCGCGACCGCCACCCGGCGGCGGCGCTTTTCATCGACTGCGATCCGCACCTGGTGGACGTGAACGTGCATCCGGCGAAATCCGAGGTGCGGTTCCGCGAGCCGGGCGTGGCGCGCGGGCTGATCGTTTCGGCGCTGCGCCACGCGCTGGCCGAAGCCGGGCACCGCGCCTCCTCGACCTTGGCCGATGCGACGCTGGGCGCCATGCGCCCCGAGACCCCGGCCCCCGCGCGAGTCTACCAGATGGATCGCCCCTCCGGACAGTCGATTTCAACGGCTTACAAAATGCAGGCCCCGCAGATGGACAGCCCCGGCTTCGCCGAATCCCCCAGCGCGCGGATCGAACCCGAGACCGCCGTGACGGACCAGGGCCTGCCGCTGGGTGCTGCGCGCGCGCAACTGCACGAGAATTACATCATCGCCCAGACCGAAACCGGCATGGTCATCGTCGATCAGCACGCCGCGCATGAACGGCTCGTCTATGAGAAACTCAAGCGCCAGATGGCCGAGAACGGCGTCGCGGCACAGGCGCTCCTGATCCCCGAGATCGTCGAGTTGAGCGAGGGCGATTGCGCCCGCCTGATGAACGTCGCCGAAGATCTGCAAAGGCTCGGCCTGACCATCGAACCCTTCGGTGGCGGCGCGCTGGCGGTGCGCGAAACCCCCGCGATCCTGGGCGAGGTCAACGCGGGCGCGATGCTGCGCGACATCCTCGACGAGTTGGACGACATCGGCGAAAGCCTGAACCTTCAGGCGCGGATCGAGGCGATCCTGAGCCGCGTGGCCTGTCACGGTTCGATCCGCTCGGGGCGCCGGATGCGCGCCGAAGAGATGAACGCGCTGTTGCGCGAGATGGAGGCGACCCCGCATTCCGGCCAATGCAACCACGGCCGCCCGACCTATGTGGAGCTGAAATTGTCCGATATCGAACGGCTTTTCGGGCGCACATGATCGAGATCAACGGCCATAGCCTGAGCGAAATGGAACTGGCTGCACTCGCGGGTGGCGTGGTGCTTCTGATCATGCTCGTCCTGCTGGTCCTGGCCCTGCGCGCGGCGGCACGCACGGCGCGGGCGACGGAGCCGCTGGTGCACCAGATGGCGGCGATGGGGCAAAGGGTGCAATCTCTCTCGGACGGGCAACAGCAGCTCTCGGGCGGCCTCATGCATGTAAGCGAGGCGCAGGCGGCCTCGCAGAAAAGCATGCTCGAACTGATGGAAAGGCGCCTGACCGACGTGTCGGGCAAGATGCAGGAAAACCTGCAGGGCAGCGCCCAGCGCACAGCCAGATCATTGGGTGAGTTGCACGAGCGCCTGGTCGCGATCGACAAGGCACAGGAGAACATCACCAAGCTGTCGGGAGATGTGCTGAGCCTTCAGGACATCCTGTCGAACAAGCAGACACGCGGGGCCTTCGGCGAGATCCAGCTCAACGATATCGTCTCCAAGGCGCTGCCGCGCGACAGCTACAGCGTGCAGGCGGCGCTGTCGAACGGGCGGCGGGCGGATGTGCTCATCCACTTGCCCAACCCGCCGGGGCCGATCGTGGTGGATTCGAAATTCCCGCTCGAAGCCTACGAAGCCCTGCGCAACGCCCAGACGCAAGGCGAACTGACCGAGGCAGCCCGGATGATGCGCGCTGCGGTGCGTGCGCATATCAAGGCGATCTCGGAGCGGTATATCCTCGAGGGCGAGACGGCGGACGGCGCGTTGATGTTCCTGCCCTCCGAGGCGGTCTATGCCGAGTTGCACGCCAATTTCCCCGAACTGGTACGCGAGGGCTTTGCCGCGCGGGTATGGATCGTGTCGCCCACCACCTGCATGGCGACGCTCAACACCATGCGCGCGATCCTGAAAGACGCCCGGATGCGCGAACAGGCCGGCGCGATCCGCCGCGAACTGAGCCTCCTGTTCCAGGATGTGGACCGGCTGTCGAACCGGGTCGAGAATCTCGACC
The DNA here is from genome assembly GCF_041686535.1 of Aquicoccus sp. Taxonomy (NCBI): domain Bacteria; kingdom Pseudomonadati; phylum Pseudomonadota; class Alphaproteobacteria; order Rhodobacterales; family Paracoccaceae; genus Aquicoccus; species Aquicoccus sp. The sequence goes on from NZ_JAWLDS010000052.1 coordinate 17,828, forward strand.
GGCATTTCGGGCAAGCAGCCAGGGACATATCGGAAATCAGGATTTCCGCCGACAAGGCCGGGCGGCGCGCCCAGCGGCTCGACAATTTCGATTTCGAGGAGCTGGCCCCGGACCCGTCCGACGCGGTGCCCCTCGCCGGCCGGGAAACGTCGTCCTGACCCTCGCCGCCGCCCGCCTGCGCGCGTCCCGCCCACCCGCCCCCGCGCGCAGGCGGGCTCGTGCCCCCGCTCGTCCGTACCGTGCGCAGAAAGGTGGACCTGAGTATTTTTCCCAAGAAAGAGTCAGGGGACCGTGCCTGGTGTTCTTTCTTGGTGAAAATACTCGATCGCAGCACCGGGCAGGCACGCGCCGCCCGGACGATTTGCGCCAGATCAAGGACGGGGGATTGCGTGGTGGTGATCTTTGACCGACAATGACGAAAACCGCGAACGGAAGGATGATCCATGCTCGATATCTCTGTTTACAAGATCGCACAGGTGATCCTGATGTCGCGGGAACTGGACCGCGCCGAAGGCGAGTTGCGCGGTTTCATCGACCGGTTGACCGAGGAGGAACAGGCCAGCCTTGTCGCGGTGATGTGGATCGGGCGCGACAGTTTCTCGGCCGACGAGCTGGAAGAAGCGAAGGCCACCGCCATGGCCGAGGCGACGGTGCCGACGGCGGATTATCTTCTGGGGACGCCGCACCTGTCGGATCACCTGGAGAACGGGCTCGATGCGCTGGGCCTGTCGGCGGCGGATGACGAGGACGATCTCATTCGCGGCGGTTGAACGCGCGGTCCAGAGTCTCTGGCGGATGTTGCGAAACGCCCGGGTGACCCGGGCGTCTTCTTCCTGTCACGCCTGCTCGACGATCTGCAGATGCTGGGCCAGTTTCTCGACCTCGCCCAGCCATCGGGTGACCAGTTCGGGATCGGCGGGCGCGGGGCTGACGCCGGCGGGGATCTCGCGTTTCATCACTGCCTCGACCGCCAGCGACACCGGGATCGACACCAGCCGCGCCATTGCCGTGCCATGCTCGTCGCCCCAGGCGTCCATCACGTAGGTCTTGTGCCAGACGGCTTTGCCGTCCTTCTCGGCCTTGAGGTCGACGCAGAGGATCACGCGGTCGGCCTCGCCCTCGTCATAGGCGTTGTCGCGCAGGAGCTCGTCGGCGATTTCCTGGAGTCTGGCATCCGAGGCGGTCTTCATCTCGGCGAAGATATCGGCCCAGGCCTCGGCCCAGCCATCGAGTCGCAGCGTGCCGCGCACGAACTCGCGCACCGGCCATTCGGGGGCAAAGCCGTAATCCGCCATGAAGGGCAGCGAATCGCGGTTGGGATAGACTTCGAAGCTTTCGGGTGTGGGCAGCGGCGCGTCATAGCGCGACAGCGCGTCCCAGGGTTTCTCGACGTTGAATTCCTTGAAATCGCGGATCGAACGCGAGGGTGAGCGCAGCGCTTTCAACACCCCCACCGGCGCCCATGAGAACTTGTAGCGCATCGGGTTGGCCACTTTCGGCACGCCGCCGCAATAGGAGGTGAAGCTGATCACGTTGTCCGGCGCATAGGCGTCCGAGGCGCGGTAATCCGCCACCAGCTTATGCGCCATCAGGTGGTCGATGCCCGGATCGAGCCCGACCTCGTTGACAAAGGCGAGCCCGGCCTCGCGGGCGGGTTCGTCCAGTGCGCGCATCTCGGGCGCGATATAGGAGGACGAGACGAAATGCGCACCTTTGCCAAGGCACATCTCGGCCAGCGGCACATGCCAGTCGCCGGGCAGCATCGACACCACGATATCGCCCTTTTCGGTCGCGGCACCCAGCGCCTCCATGTCAAAGACGCGGATGTCGTCGGCGATGTCGCCCACCGCTTCCTGTGCTTTCTCGCGCGTCCGGTTCCAGACGGTGACAGGATGGCCCGCCGCGATCAGCCGACGCAGGCCGGGGATCGAGGAAAAGCCGGTGCCGCACCAGTGGATTGTCATGTCGTCATCTCCTGTTCATTTGAATTTCAGCTTGGCCGTCACGATGGCGAGAACCGCGGTGACGGCACAGATATTCGCCACGATCAGCGGCCAGTCGGCCACGAGGATACCATAGAGCAGCCAGAGCGAGACCGTGGCGAGGAACATCAGGTTCGAGGGAAGCGAAAGCGCCGCGGTATCGCGCGAGGCCCAGGCCTTCCAGGCCTGCGGAATCCAGCAGACCGTGCCGAGGAAGGCCGCGAGATAGCCGATGACAAGGGTCATTCCGAGAGCGCCTTTGCGTGGGTTTCGAAGGTGTCGCGGGCGCGGGCCCAGACGCCTTGGGAAAGATTGGAGAGGGTGAGCAGCGTTGGCAAGAGCTGGGCAGCGTAATCCTGCGACGACTCGACCGGCAGCATCGAGGGCAGGTTGTCGATCGCCATCACGTCGAGCGGCGGAGCGTCATGGGCGCGGATAGCCGGCGCATCCCACGTGGTGGCCCGGTCATAGACCGGCACCGGGTTGTAATCGCTGTCCGGATCGCAGGCCACATCGCCGATCACGCTCAGGCGGCGCGGCGCGGTCAGCGCCGATTGCGGCACGAAGACCGGCGTGCCGGGGAGTGCAAGGATGCAGTTGAAGAAGATGTCGTGGTCGAGGATCGCGGGGAAGGGGCCGCCGCTTGCGGTCTCCGCCATGTCCCACTTGGTGACGGTGACACCCACCGCCTCGCACAGGTCCGCCGCCCCGGTGCCGACCCGGCCCAGCGCCCCGATGACAAGGGCCGAGGGTCGGGTCGTATCCGTCGCATCGAGCCGCGCGGCGAGATCGGCGAGCATCGCGTCCTTGCCCGGATAGGCGCCCACCGGGCCACAGATACCGCCCCCCTGTTGCGCCGCCCATGCCATGAGCGTGACCGCCGCCCCCGCGAACCCCGCCCAGTAGCCGAAGGCGGCGACGCGGCGGCCGTTCTCGTCGACGAGGTATTCAAGATCGTAAAGCGTTCCACCCCCGGCCTTGAATCGCCTGAGCAGCGCCTTGCCCGAATGCTGGCCCTTGAAGGCATGGCCGAACATGATGTGGCGATGCGGCAGCGGCGTGCCGTCATCGGGCAGCTCCTTCAAACCGAAGATGATCGCGTCGCGCGGCGCCTCGGGCCATGAATTTTCCGGCGCGATCTCGGCCCCCGCCGCGCGATAGCCGTCGATGGGAATGGCACGCGTCGTGCTCTCCTCGACCGTGACGCGCAATCCTGCGTCGATCAGCGCCTTCGCGCCCTCGGGGGTGAGGCCGACGCGGTCCTCGTTCGGGCGCTGCTCGGCGCGAACCCAGAGATGTGTCATGGCAGGTCTCCGTCAGACGAATGTGCGGGCGTGTTCGCGCCCCGGAAGGTCGAGATGCGGCGTGGCGTTGAACCCGCCCAGCATGAGCGTGTCATGCACATGCTCGACCCGGTGCACCGAGGAATTCATGATCTGCAACATGATCCGCGACATGCCGCCATTCTCCAGCCCGAGGATATGGCGCACGACCATGCCGATCACCCCGCCCGAGGTCACGATCAGGATGCGCCCATGCCCTTCGCAGATCTCGTCGACGATGCCGGTCACGCGGGCCGAGAAATCGCAGAACCGTTCCGGCACGCCGTCGAGCGCGTCGCGGGTCCAGTGGTCGATCACCTCGGGCAGATGGACGGCAAACTCGGTGGGATCGCGCGGCGCCGGGATGCCCGCCTGGTCCTCGAGCGCCTGGGCCAGCGCGAAATAGCTGAGCTCGTTGAGCCGCGGGTCGGTGTCGGTGATCTCGAGCCCCATCGAGAGCGCGGTATCGCGCTGACGGCTGAGCGTGCCGGTGATCACCCGGTCGAAATGCGGGTTGGTCGCGGTCATGTGCTCGCCCAGCCAGCGGGCCTGCTGATGACCCAGATCCGAGAGCCGGTCATAGCTCTCTTCATCGGTGGCGGCGGCATTGGCCTGCCCGTGTCGGACAAGGATGAGTTCGGCCAT
>NZ_JAWLDS010000053.1:0-21561 GCF_041686535.1 Aquicoccus sp.
ACGAGGCGGCGCGTCTTTTTCAGGCTTTTCGGCCTTTTCGGCAGGTTTGGAGGCACTGCGTTTCGGCGCGGGTTTGGATTTCGGGCTGTCCTTGGGCGTGTCCTTGGCGGCATTGCCCGAGGTATCCTTGGCCGCTTCCGTGGGAGTGCTGTTGTCCGTGTCGCTTGCGGGTTTCCCGCCCGTGATCGGGTTGTCGACCCGGGGAATTTCCTTTTGAAGCAGCTTCTCGACCGCTTCGAGATTCTTTTCGTCGCGCGGGCCGCAGAGCATGAGGGCCTTGCCCTCGCGCCCGGCGCGGCCGGTGCGGCCGATGCGGTGCACGTAGTCCTCGGGGTGGCCGGGAACGTCGAAATTGAACACATGGCTGACTGCAGGCACATCGAGCCCGCGGGCGGCGACATCGGAGGCGATCAGCAGCTTGAGCTTGCCTTCGCGAAAGCCGTCGAGCGTGCTGGTGCGCTGTGACTGATCGAGATCGCCATGGATCGGCGCTGCGTCATAGCCGGATTTCTTAAGCGATTTGGCGACGGTGTCCACGTCGGTCTTGCGGTTGCAAAAGACGATGGCGTTGGTCAGCTTATCGCCCTCGCCGTCGATGAGCGCGCGCAGGAGATTTCGTTTCTCGCTGGCCTCGCGGTCGCGCCGCGAGGGGTGGAACATCACCACGCCCTGTTCGATTGTCTCGGAAGCGGTGGCCTGGCGGGCGACCTCGATCCGGGCCGGGGCCGAGAGGAAGGTGTTGGTGATCCGCTCGATCTCGGGGGCCATGGTCGCCGAGTAGAAAAAGGTCTGGCGGGTGAAGGGGGTGAGCGAGAAGATGCGCTCGATATCGGGGATGAAACCCATGTCGAGCATGCGGTCGGCCTCGTCCACCACCATGATCTGAACGCCGTTGAGCAAGAGCTTGCCACGTTCGAAATGGTCGAGCAGCCGGCCCGGCGTGGCGATCAGCACGTCAACGCCCTTGTCGATCAGCAGATCCTGTTCCTTGAACGAGACCCCGCCGATCAGCAGCGCCTTGCTCAGCTTGACGTATTTCGCGTAGGTGTCAAAGCTTTCGGCCACCTGTGCGGCGAGTTCGCGCGTGGGGCAGAGCACGAGGCTGCGCGGCATCCGGGCGCGGGCGCGTCCGCGGGCCAGCATCGAAACCATCGGCAGGGTGAAGCTGGCGGTCTTGCCGGTGCCGGTCTGGGCGATGCCGAGAACGTCGCGCCCTTCGAGCGCATGGGGGATCGCGCCGGCCTGAATCGGGGTCGGGGTTTCATAGCCCGCCTCCGCGACGGCCTTCAAGACCTTCGGGTCGAGGTTCAGATCTGAGAATTTTGTCATTTTTATCCGTAGTTTACGGACAATTAGCGCCCGTAGCGGCTGTTTCGGGGTGGGCCCGGATGGCCCTGTGGCAGTTCACAATGATTACCCACGCGGCAGACATATAGAAAACCGGCGGCAGCGTCAATCACGTGGGCGATTCCGGGGGCAATCGGGTGTTGGGGGTCTTACTGTTTCGCATCGCGAGACAGTTCAGGCAAGATCCGGGAAGTGCCGGGCGCGCTTGGCGTCGAGGTTTAGGTCGTAACAGCGCAAGAGCCCATGCGCGTCGAGCCGTGCGCGCAGATCGGGCGTGGCGCGGCATGTTTCATCGTAGAAGGCGCGCAGCCCGGTCTCGCCTTCGGTCGATTCGATATAGGTGAAAAGCTCGTGCATCGACATGCCGCCCATGTCGCGGGCGCGGTTGGGGGCAAGGGCGGGCCGATAGGAGCCCTGTTCGAGCCTGTAGCGATAGCTCTTGATGAAGTCCGGCCAGCTCCCGGCGTGCATGTGGCACAGCTCTGTCTGGTCAAGCTCGACCTGCCCCGGGTTCTGAATCCCGCCGAGCTGGATGTTGTGGATCTTCATGGTGAGCTCCTTGATCCCGGTGCGAAAGAAGAGCTTGCCCGCGACATGGCTGAGAAAGCCGCCATTGAGAAACCCGCCATAGGTGGGGAAGATCGCCGCGGTCTGGCGTTGGCGAATGGCGCGGTCGTTGGTCATTGCCTTGAAACAGGTGTGACCGGCGGGAATGTCGTCGATACCGTCAGACGAAAGCGCCTCGATGGGGCGGATGCGGGCGCAGAGGCAATCGCCGGAAAGAGATTGAAGTTGGTCCTCTAACGAGCTGTGAGGCCATAGAAATTCGTCAACGTCAATATGCGCGATCCAGTCAATTTCGCTGGCTTTGCGATGATAGGCGTGGCGGGCGTTGGCGGTCTGGCGGGCCTGATGCTTGACCGGGCGGTTGGCGCTGCGCCAATGGTCGGGGCCGGCCTTGAACACACGGATCTTGGGGTGTTTTTTCAGTGCCGCGAACGCCGCCGGGTTGTCATCGTCGAGATAGATGAAAATCCGATGTGCACCCAGGTCGAGGTGATGGGCGGCGAAATCGGCGATTTCGCGCAGCGGCGCCTTTATCGTCGAGACGATGCCCCAGCGAAGCCGGTCCTGTGGCATTCAAGCCCTGCCTTGCTGTGCTGCGTGTGCGTGTGGCATGTGGATCAGACCATCATTTCCTTGGTGGCCTTGAGCTTCACATCGGGATGGTCGCGTTCGATCCGGTCGATGTCCCATTGCAGGCGCGTGAGGTAGACGATGTCGCCATCATGGTCATGGGCGATGTGCTGCTTGTTGGAATTGGCAAACCTGTCAACGGCTTGCCTGTCGCCGCTCACCCAGCGTGCGGAGGTGAACTGCGACGGTTCGAAGCGCACCGGGATGCCGTATTCCATCTCGATCCGCGAGGCCAGAACCTCGAATTGCAGGGCGCCGACGACGCCGACGACAAAGCCCGAACCGATGGCGGGTTTGAACACCTTGGCGGCGCCTTCCTCGGCGAATTGCATGAGCGCCTTTTCAAGATGCTTGCCCTTCATCGGGTCGGTGGCGCGGACCGATTGCAGAAGCTCGGGCGCGAAGGAAGGGATGCCGGTGACGCGCAGCATCTCGCCCTCGGTGAGGGTGTCGCCGATGCGCAGCTGGCCGTGGTTGGGGATGCCGATGATGTCGCCGGCCCAGGCCTCTTCGGCGAGTTCGCGGTCGGAGGCGAGAAAGAGGACCGGTGCCGAAACGGTCATTGGCTTCTTGCTGCGCACATGGGTGAGTTTCATGCCGCGCTTGAAATGCCCCGAGGCGAGACGCATGAAGGCGACGCGGTCGCGATGCTTGGGGTCCATGTTCGCCTGGACCTTGAAGACAAAGCCTGAAACCTTTGTTTCCTCGGGAGAAATCTGCCGAGAGTCGGCGGATTGGGGTTGCGGTTCGGGGGCGTAGGCGGCGATGCCTTCCATCAATTCCTTGACCCCGAAGGAGTTGATCGCGGAGCCGAACCAGATCGGGGTCATGTGGCCTTCGAGAACGGCCGCCGGGTCGAGCGTGGGCAGGAGCTCGCGCGCCATCTCGACCTCGTCGCGGAGCTGCGCGAGCAGGTCGGCGGGCACGTGCTCCGCAAGAAGAGGGTCGTTCAACCCCTTGATTTCAATGGTTTCGGCCACGCGGTTGCGGTCGGCCCGGTCCATCAGTTCGAGCCGGTCATTGAGCATGTCATAGCAGCCCAGGAAATCATGGCCCTGCCCGATCGGCCAGCTGGCCGGGGTCACGTGAATGGCCAGCATTTCCTGGATTTCGTCGATGATCTCAAAGGTGTCGCGCGCCTCGCGGTCCATCTTGTTGCAGAAGGTCAGGATCGGCAGATCGCGCATGCGGCAGACCTCGAAGAGCTTTTGGGTCTGGCTCTCGACCCCCTTGGCGCCATCGATCACCATGACCGCGGCATCGACCGCGGTGAGCGTGCGATAGGTGTCTTCGGAGAAATCCGAGTGCCCGGGCGTGTCTACAAGATTAAAGCGGAAGGTTTTGAAATCAAAAGACATTGCAGACGCCGAGACAGAGATTCCACGATCCTTTTCCATCTGCATGAAATCCGAGCGGGTGCGCCGTGCCTCGCCCTTGGCGCGGACCTGTCCGGCCATCTGGATCGCACCGCCGAAGAGCAGGAATTTCTCGGTCAGCGTGGTCTTGCCGGCATCCGGGTGCGAGATGATGGCAAAGGTGCGGCGCCGCGCGATCTCGGCGGGCAGGTCGGGGCGGTTATGTGCGATGTCAAGCATGAGCGCGCGTATAGGTAAGGTTTGGGACAATGGCAAGAAAAGAGGGGGGTGACATCCGGCTGCCGCGCGGCTGCTGTCCGGCTGCCGTGCGGTGGGCTTGGCCTGCGTTAACCTTTGACGGTCAGGGTTGCGGCGAGGTTGACGCAAAAGGACAAGTCGGATGAGTGAAACGAAACGCATGGCCGAGGCGCGGATGGTCGAGGAGTTGCGGCGGTTCCAGGCGCAACTGGCGCAGGACTGGGTTGACCGGTCGCTGCCCGAGGAATGGAACGGCCTTGCGTCGCGCCAGCCGCTGGAGCCGGTCAAGGAGCGGGTGACGATCCGGCTCGATGCGGACATGGTGCGGTGGTTTCGCAAGCTGGGCCCGGGATACGGGCGGCGGATCAACGCGGTGCTGCGGATCTACTGGGAGGCGCTGAGCGCGGGGCGGATCAAGGCGCATTGGGACGAGGACGAGCTGTCGCCGCCCTTCATGGAACTGATCGAGCGGATGGCCGAGCTGAGCGAGGCGCGGCGCGGCGACTGAGTTCTGCCCTGCCCATGACGCGCGGCCCACCCACCCACCCGCCGCGCGCCATGGGCAGGGGAGCCGCATGGGGGCGTGGGGCCCGGGTGATGGCGGGGCATGAGTATTTTTGCCAAGAAAGAACAGGGGCGCGCGCCTTTTGCCGGGCGCCCCGGTGTCAGCGGGTCGAGGCGCGGCGCAGGATCTCGGCCGCGTCGGGGCGGTCGAGCAGGTTCTTCCCGATCTCGAAGTCAAGATGGCTGGCCGTGGCGTGGCGTGGCAGGGTCTTGGCCATCTTCGCGGCCACACCGTCGGGCAGGGCGGGCCGGGTGCGCGGGTCGATCAGCAGGGTTTCGGCGGCAATGCCCTCGGCGAAGATGATCTGGTGGCGGTCGAAGAGAAGCTGGAAGTAATCGACGAAGCCACCCGCCTGCACCCGGACGGTATCGCCATTGACGAGGTGGCGCGCGCGCACGAGCAGTTCGGGGCGGCCCGCGCCGATCCGGTCGGAGCGTTGGTAGATGAAAAGCCGGTGATCGGGCGAGACCAGGAGGTCATGCTGATTGTGCAGGGTGCCCGCGGTGATCAGGATCGGGGCGAACTCGCCGACGGCGCGCACAGTGTTCTGGCCGATCCAGCGGATCGCCTGCGGGCCCTCATCGCGGGTGAGCACGCTGTCGCCCACTTGCAGCTCCTCGATCGGGCATTGCGCGCCGGTGGCCAGCGCGATGCGCGTGCCGCGGGCGAAGGCGACGCAGGCGACCTGGGCAAAGCGCGCGAGGGCGTCCTTGCGGTCGATGCCGACCAGCAGGTAATCGGTCCTGGGGTGCAGGGTGGCCAGCGGCAGGCCGTAGATCTCGGCGACGTGGCCTTCGGCATCGACCTCGACCAGCACCAGAAGCTCGGTCACGTCGCTGGCCCGTGTCATGAAGGTGAGGCAGGAATCGAGCACCACGGTTGCCCCGGGCCGGCCCAGCGGAGACTCGTCGGCGACGGTGAAACGTCCATTGTCGGCGGTATGCAGCGACAGCCGGGCGGGGCTCGCGTCGGCGGCCAGCTCGTAGCAATCCTCGGGCACAAGGTCATCCGCGAAGCCGAGCCCGTCGCCCAGGTTCGCGCCGTTGGTAACCCGCAGCAGGGCCGAGGGATAGACAGGCAGGGCGTAGGCCGGGCGTGTGTGATCGGTTTTCATGGGGGCCTTTGCATGGTGTGCGGGACAGGCGCCGATCTAGCCTAGGATTGTGGCAAGATCGGGTCAACGTGTCGAAGATTTGGCGGCCGCGTGACAGGAGGGCGGGGCGGCGACGTGGGGATCGGCTGGCGTTCCGCGCGGTGGTGCGTTTAACTCGTGGCCGGACATGACAGAAAGGGAGACGGACATGGATCTGGGAATTTCAGGCAAGCGTGCAGTGGTTTGTGCCTCGTCGAAGGGGCTTGGCCGGGGCTGTGCCGAGGCGCTGGCCGGGGCGGGTGTATCGCTGGTGCTCAACGCGCGCGGCGCCGAGACGCTCGAGGCGACGGCGGAGGAGATTGCCGCGAAACATGGCGTCGAGGTGGTGCCGGTGGCCGGTGACATCACCACCGAAGAGGGCCGTGCAAAGGTGCTGGAGGCCGCCGGCGCGGTGGATGTCCTTGTCAACAACGCGGGCGGGCCGCCGCCGGGCATGTGGTATGACTGGGAGCGCGAGGATTTCATCAAGGCGCTGGATGCCAACATGCTGGCCCCGATCGCGATGATGAAGGCGCTGTTGCCGGGGATGATGGAACGCGGATGGGGCCGGGTGGTGAATATCACCTCGGTTTCGGTCAGATCGCCGATCGGCGTGCTGGGCCTTTCGAACTCGGCGCGGGCGGGGCTGACGGGCTATGTTGCAGGCACCGCGCGGCAGGTGGCCGGGTCGGGCGTGACGATCAACAACCTGTTGCCGGGTATTCACGCGACGGATCGTGCGGTCTCGCTCGATGCAAACGCGGCCAAGGCGCAGGGCCTGACCCCAGAAGAGGTGCGCGCGGCGCGCTGTGACACGATTCCGGCCGGGCGTTACGGCACGGCGGAGGAGTTCGGCGCGACCTGCGCCTTCATGTGTTCGCAGCATGCCGGGTTCATGGTCGGGCAGAACGTGATGCTGGATGGCGGGGCGGCGAATATCACCATCTGACGCCTGAAACACCGGGCCTTGCCGCCATGCGGGGCCCGGCGTAAGGGGAAGGCATGAGCCACCCCGTAACATATCGCGAACATGCCCGTTCGGCGCTGACCCTCGGCCTGCCGCTGATCGGCGGGAACGTCGCGCAATACGCGGTGACGCTGACCGATACGCTCATGCTTGGCTGGTACGACGTGGGGGCGCTCGCGGGAAACGTGCTGGGCGGCATGGTGTTCATCGTGCTGTTCCTCTTCGGCTCGGGCTTCGCGCTGGCGGTGATGCCGGCCGTGGCCTCGGCCGAGGCCGAGGGCGACACGGTGCAGGTGCGGCGGGTCACGCGGATGGGGCTTTGGGCCTCGCTGGGGTTCGGGCTGGCGGCGATGCCGATCTTCATCTTTGCCCGGCCCATCCTGGCCGTCATGGGGCAGGAGGCGGACGTGGCCGAACTGGCGGCGCAATACCTCAACATCGCGGGCTGGGGGATCCTGCCGGCGCTGGCGGGGATGGTGCTCAAGAGTTACCTTTCGGCGCGTGAACATACCGGCATCGTGCTGTGGGGGACGGTTGCGGCGGCACTGGCCAATGTGGTGGTGAACTACGCGCTGATCTTCGGCAACTGGGGCGCGCCGGAACTGGGCATCCTTGGGGCCGCCATTGCCTCGGTCGTGGTGCAGACGGTGCTCTTGGGGGCGCTGATGGGCTATATCCTGATCCGGGCGCCCGAGCATACGCTCTTCCTGCGGTTCTGGCGGCCGGATTGGGAGGCGCTCTGGCAGGTGGTGCGCGTGGGGCTGCCGATCGGGCTGACGCTTCTGGCCGAGGTGAGCCTCTTCGCGGCCAGCTCGGTGATGATGGGATGGCTGGGCAAGGTGCCGCTGGCGGCGCACGGGATCGCGCTCAACATCTCGTCGCTGGTGTTCATGGTGCATCTGGGCCTGTCGAGTGCGGCCACGGTGCGGGTGGGGCGGGCGATCGGGCAGCGCGATGCCGATGGGCTCAAGCGCGGGGCGATCGTCGTGCTGGCCCTGTCGATGGTGGCGGCGCTGATATCGGTGGTGCTGTTCCTGACAATGCCCGGCCCGATGGTGGGGCTGTTTCTCGACCCGAACGATCCGCAACGCGAGGCGGTTCTGGCGATCGGGGTGGTGCTGATGGCGGCGGCGGCACTGTTCCAGCTGGTCGACGCGGCGCAGGTGATGGCGCTGGGCCTGCTGCGCGGGGCTCAGGACACCAAGGTGCCGATGCTGATCGCGGTATTGGCCTACTGGGTCGTGGGCGTTCCGGCAAGCTATGGGTTGGGTTTCGTGCTGGACCTTGGCGGCGTCGGCGTCTGGCTTGGCCTGGCGACGGGGCTGGCGGTGGCGGCGGGGCTGTTGATGTGGCGCTTTTTCGCGGTCTCGATGGCGCGCGTGGTCTGAACCGGCAGCCCGTCCTGCCTGCTCTTTCTTGGAAAAAATACTCAACTGCACAACATCGCCCCGGGCGCGGCGTTGAACGTTAGTCCTTCATCAGCCGGTCGGCCTTCTTGCGCACCAGCACCGTGCGCAGGTCGTGCATCGCCAGAAGAAGCGCATCGGTCACTTCCTCGAGCTGGGCATCGGTGGCGCGGGACTGGGCCCAGTGGGTGGTGAGGTTGAGGTGATCCACCGCGCGGTGGATGTCGTCGATGTCGCGCGCGGCAAGGGTCTGCATCCGCGCCTGCATCCAGTCGCGGATCGCCTCGATGTCGCGCTCCGAAAGCTCGCGGCTACCATGCGGCTTGACCTCTCCATTGCGGATGTTGACGACGGCGATCTGGTCCATCTCGATCCGGCGCTGGCGGTTCTCGGTGTCCACGCGGAACACGAAGGCGCCGTTTTCGCGCACCCGGAAGTAGTAATCTGGAAGTTCGCCGCTCATGCCTTATCCGTTACCACAGATTGTCATGTCAGGGCAGCGCAGAAATCCTGTATCCGGGTGCAGGCTTCCTTCAATGCCTCGTCCGAGGTCGCGTAGCTCACCCGGAAACAGGGCGAGAGGCCGAAGGCCGCGCCAAAGACCACCGCGACGCCCTTTTCCTCGAGCAATGCCTTGGCGAAGGTCTCGTCATCGTCGATCTTGACGCCACCCGGGCTGGTCTTTCCGATCAGGCCGGCAATCGAGGGATAGACGTAGAACGCGCCCTCGGGGGTGGGGCAGGTCATGCCGTCGATCTGCGAGAGCATCGAGACCACGAGGTCGCGGCGGCGTTTGAAGGTGGCGTTGTTGGCGGCGATGAAATCATGGCTGCCATTCAGGGCTTCGACCGCGGCCCATTGCGAAATGGAACAGGGATTCGAAGTCGATTGCGACTGGATCTTGCGCATCGCGCCGATGAGCTCTTTCGGTCCGGCGGCATAGCCGATGCGCCAGCCGGTCATGGCGTAAGCCTTGGACACGCCGTTGCAGGTCAGCGTGCGCTCGTAGAGCCCCGGTTCGACCTGCGCGGGTGTGCAGAACTCGAAATCGTCATAGGCGAGGTGTTCATACATGTCGTCGGTCATCACCCAGACATGGGGGTGACGCATCAGGACATCGGTGAGGCCCTTCAACTCGGCCCGGCTATAGCCCGCGCCGGTGGGGTTGGAGGGCGAGTTGAAGATGAACCACTTGGTTTTCGGGGTGATCGCGGCTTCGAGTTGATCGGGGGTGAGTTTGAAACTGTTTTCAAGCGTGGCCTCGACCGGCACGGGAGTGCCTCCGGCGAGCAGCACCATGTCGGGATAGCTGACCCAGTAGGGTGCGGGGATCACCACCTCTTCGCCGGGGTTGAGCGTGGCCATGAGCGCGTTGTAGAGGATCTGCTTGCCGCCCGTGCCGACGCTGACCTGATCGGGCGCGTAATCGAGACCGTTGTCGCGCTTGAACTTGGCGCAGATCGCCTGTTTCAGCTCGGGGATGCCGTCAACGGCGGTATATTTCGTCTTGCCCGCCTCGATCGCGGCGATGCCCGCGGCCTTGATATGGTCGGGCGTGTCGAAATCGGGCTCGCCCGCGCCGAGGCCGATCACGTCCTTGCCCTGTGCCTTGAGCTCGGCGGCAAGGTTCGAGACGGCGATGGTGGGCGAGGGTTTGACGCGCGAGAGCGTGTCGGAAAGGAAGGCCATGATGTCGGAACCCCGGTTTGTGTTTCGTCGTCACCTGTCATAAGTTGCCACGGCACCCCCTTCAAGCGGGAAGAGAAAGGATCGAAGATGAGCGACACTCTGGCCGAGGGCTGGTTCGACCCGGAAACGGCGACCTTTGGCGATCGCGTCGCGGGCGCGCGCGAGGCGGCGGCCATGACGCAGAAACAACTGGCCAAGCGGCTGGGCGTGAAGCTGGTGACGCTTCAGGACTGGGAAAACGACATCAACGAGCCGCGCGCGAACAAGTTGCAGATGCTGGCCGGGGTTCTCAACGTCTCGCTTACCTGGCTGCTGGACGGCAGCGGCGATGGTATCGACGCGCCCGAGGACGTCCAGCCGATCAATGACGAGCTGGGCCAGATCCTTGCCGAGCTGCGCGAGTTGAAGGCGCGGGCCAACCGAACGGCGAACCGCTTGGGCTCACTGGAAAAACGCCTGCGGGGCCTGGCGCGGGAGGGGCAACTTGGCTGAGGCGCGCGAGGCGCGGTTGAAGCGCATGAAGATGCGTTCGATGCGGCGCGGCATCAAGGAGATGGACCTGATCCTGATGCGTTTTGCCGAGGCGCGGCTCGATGCGATGGACGAGGCGGCGCTCGATGCCTATGACGGGCTCTTGAACGAGAACGACCAGGATCTCTACCAGTGGGTGAGCGGGCAGGCCGTGCCGCCTGCGCATCTGCGTGGCCTGATCGAGGCGATCTCGGCCGAGATCGGTCGCGATTGATCGGCTTTTGGCTCAAAATGTCTGTTTCGGGATGCGCGGCGCGCGTCGTGGCATGATCCCGATTTAACGGATTTTTCGGCTTTTTATCTCAATCTCGCTCTCCAGGCGGTTTGGATGGAGACGAGAATGAGTATGCACATGCCGATGACCAAGGAGGCCGGGCCCGGTTTCATGAGTGGCTATCTCGACGCGCTTGCGCTTGTCGAGCGATTGCACCGGCTGCTGCTCGACGTGATCAAGGACGAGTTCGAGCGGCTGGGCGTTCTGGACATCAACGCGGTACAGGGGCTTTTGCTGTTCAACATCGGCGACAACGAGGTGACGGCGGGCGAACTCAAGTCGCGCGGCTATTACCAGGGGTCGAACGTGTCCTACAACCTCAAGAAGCTGGTCGAGATGGGATACATGCACCACCAAAGATGCGAGATCGACCGTCGCTCCGTCCGGGTGCGGCTGACCCACAAGGGCCGCGAGATCCGTGACATGGTCGGCGCGCTTTTCGCGCGCCATGCCGAGGGTCTGACCTCCAGGGGGGTGATTGACGCGCAGGGGATCGAGGATATCACCCGCGCGCTCAAGCGGATCGAACGCTATTGGGCCGACCAGATCCGCTATATCTATTGAGCCGGGCGGCGCGCGTGGCCGCCCGGTGTGATCGGCGGCCTACCAGTGGCCGGTGTTTTCCATGCTGAGCCACGGCTCGGCCGGGGGCAGGGGATCGCCCTGCTGCAAGAGCTCGATCGAGATGTTGTCGGGGCTGCGCACAAAGGCCATGCGCCCGTCGCGCGGCGGGCGGTTGATCACCACGCCGTTGTCCATCAGGTGCTGGCACATCTCGTAGATGTTGCCGACCTCGTAGGCGAGATGCCCGAAATGGCGGCTGTCGGAGGGCAGGCCCTCGTCGCCGTCCCAGTTGTAGGTCAGTTCGACCGGGCATTCGGGCTGTCCCGGGGGGGCCATGAAGATCAGCGAGAAACGGCCCTCTTCGCTGTCGTAATGACGGGTCTTTTCGAGGCCCAGGAGCTCGTAGAACGCGATGGAGGTGTCGAGATCCTTTACCCGGACCATGGTGTGGAGATATTTCACGTGCATGTCTTTCCCCTTCACTGCATCGCGGCGCAGGATAACGCCCGCATCGGCAGTGTCGAGGGGGGATCAGAAGGCCGACCGCAGACCGAGCGCCATGCCCAGGTTCTCGACATCGAAAAGGCCCACATTCGAGTCGGTGCGGCTGGCGCTGAGGGTGAGGGTCGGGGTGAAGCCCAGATACTCCACCTTGTCGAAGCCGAGGGTCATGTCGAGCGATGCCTCGCGGTCGCGGCGCGCCCCGGCGCGGTAGGGCGTCGCCGGGTAATCGCGCGCGCGCAGGCCAACGCCGAAACTGGTCTCCATGCCGAGGATCGGCTCCGGGGGTGCATAGCTCAGCCGTGTGGCGACCTCGGAGAAATCGGCCGAGGCGTTGGAGGCGTTGCTGCGGGTCAGTTGCAGGCTGAACCCCACCTGGCCACGGTTGGGAAGCACCCGCGCATAGCTGGCCCGCGCGCGCAGGAGATCGGCATGGGGGGCGGCGGGGCCGCGGGTGCGTTCACCCGTGAGCTTGACCTCGAGCCGCGACACCCGCGAGAGCGGCATGGTATGCCCGACCGAGAGCCGCGCGAAATCGGAATAGGGGGCGCCGCCATACCATGTCTTGCCCAACTCTCCCGAGAGCGTGGTTTCGCGCCGCGTATCGAGTTGCATGAAGCGTTGCGTGACGCCGGCGGACACGGCGGCAAAGGCGAAATCGCTGCCCTTGGCGGTGGGGGCGATGCGCCGTGCCTCGGACGAGAGGCGGTAGTCGCGGCGTTGGGCCCTGAAGGTGAGGTCGGTGGCGCGCTCCGCGCTTTCGGCCACCCGGTAGCGCAGCGCGGCGCCGCCCATGAATTCGAGGCCCGAAAGCGCGCGCGCCGCGCCCGAGAGGTTGACATCGGGCAGGCCGAAGAGATCGATCGTGGAATTGGCGCTGCCGTTGTTGACGTTGGATTTGGGCGTGATGCCGAAACGAAGCTGCACCGAGAGCGGGTTGCGTTTGCGCACATAGCGGAAATCGCGCACCGCCGCCTGGCGGAGCCGCTCATCGGGGGCGTGGTGGGCGGCGCGGCGCAGCCAGAACTGCGCGCGGGTGCGCCTGTCGGCCGAGGACAGCGCCTGGGCCATCGCAAGGGACGCGGCGTGGCGTTCGCGGGGCGTCTCGGCGATGGACCATGCGTGGCGGGCATGGCCTCGGGCCTCGTCGAGCAGCCCGGCGTCGCGATTGGCGCGCGCGGCCAGAAGCCGGGCCTGGATATCGCCGGGGTCGCGGGCGAGAAGTGCGTCGGTGAGGGCACGGGCGCGGGCAGTGTCGCCCGCCTCGATCGCGACGATGGCGGCAAGACGCATGTCGTCGGGGTCGAGCGCCACCCGATCATCGGCCCGGGCGACGGGCGACCAGATCAGGCCAAGCATCAGGGCCAGCCGCAGGATACGCCGCATGGATCCCCCAGCGTCAGCGGGTGGCGATGAAGCCACCGGTTTCGCGCACGGTGACGTTGTCGAAACGCGGGTCGTCGCCTTCGATCACGACAATGCCGGCAATCTCGCCGTCCCCGGTGGTGTGATCGCCGGACAGGAGCAGGTAGTAGTTGCCGGTATCAAGCTCGTTGCCCTCGGGATCGACGGTGTCGACCCCGCCCGTGGCCTCGCCGTTTTCGTCCATGACACCCGGCCCGACGCGGAAGGTGATGGTCGGAATCTCAGGGGCCGGTGGGGTGCCGTCGGGGAGGTCGTCGTTCAAGGCGGCGAGGTAGTCGGCAGATATATCGTTGCCGTTCAGGTCGAGGATTTCACGGTCGAAGATATAGCCGCGGATCGCGTGTTCGCAATTGGTGCCGGTGCAGCTGCCTTCGAAGGCGCCGATGTCGATATCAATTTCCGCCTGCGCCCGGACCAGTTCGAGCCCGCCACGCCCCTGGAAATCGCGCAGGCCCGCGTAATCGCCCGAATAGGTGGCCTGGCCTTCCGGGCGTTCCGGAGGGAGCACGAGATCGTCAGCTGTCGGGTCGTCTTCGAGCTGATTGCGCTGGTAGATGAATCCGCCAAAGCCGTAGTTGGCGTAATTGCCGGTGCGCACGACCGCGAACTCGGACACGCCCGAGGGGCTGACGCCATAGACGG
Organism: Aquicoccus sp.; assembly: GCF_041686535.1. NCBI lineage: Bacteria > Pseudomonadati > Pseudomonadota > Alphaproteobacteria > Rhodobacterales > Paracoccaceae > Aquicoccus > Aquicoccus sp. The sequence goes on from NZ_JAWLDS010000053.1 coordinate 13,854, forward strand.
CGCGGTGGGTGAATTGCCGGATCGGTGTGCCGGTCACGTCGTCGGGCACGAATGTGGGCGCCTCGTAAGCCGCGTGGCTGCCAAGTTTGCCGGCAGCGCGGCTGTATGCGACGCCATCGGGCTGGGTTCCGTCGAAGGCGAGGCCATCGACATAGAAGGTGTCGTTCTCTCCGTCATAGAAGATGTCATTGGCGAAGCCGTTGCCATAGTTGGAGTCGTTCGCATCCGTGACCCGCGCTTCGCTGCGGTAGATGCTGGTGTCGGGTGTCGGATCGGTCGTGCCCGGGGGCAGGCGGCCGTCCGACTCGATCGGGCCGCCGGTGTCGCCATCGGTCTCCCCGCCGTTCTCGCCAGCGGGATCGCCGTCGTCGGTTTCGTCATCCATGAAGGGGTTCGAACTGTTGCCGCATGCCACGAGCAAGCAAAGCGCCGACACTGAAAGAAGCTGTTTCACCATCCCGATAGCTGCCTTTTTATCTGCCACGATCATTTTTCTTGTCGCCCCGTTCCGAGAAATGCCGGGAAGGGGCGCCACTTTTCCTGAAACTCTTGCGCTGGAATATGCAAAAGTCAATCAAGGCACGCCCGCGCGCCCGTGGTTTTCGCGCGGGCGTTGCAAAGGCGACCCGCTCGCCTTGTGTTTCCGCCTTGGGCAATCTCAATCTATGGTAAGGACAAAGCGATTCTGACCCGAAGGACCAAGCGGATGCCCCTGACCCCCGAACAGCAGGCCGAGATCGACGACCAGCGCGCCAGCCCGCGCCAGACCCTGCGCAGCGTGAGCGAGGGGATGGAAAAGCATCTCTATTCCGCGATCCCGGTTCTGGATCACGGGTTCGTGCGGGTGATCGACTACATGGGCGACGACGCGGCGATCTGCCAGGCGGCGCGGGTGTCCTATGGCAGGGGCACCAAGAGCGTGCAGAATGACGAGGGGCTCATTCGTTACCTGATGCGGCACTGGCATTCGACGCCGTTCGAGATGTGCGAGGTCAAGCTGCATGTGAAGCTGCCGGTCTTCGTGGCGCGGCAGTGGATCCGGCACCGCACGGCGAATGTGAACGAGTATTCGGCGCGCTATTCGATCCTCGATCGCGAGTTCTATATCCCCGCGCGGGAGGCGCTGGCGGCGCAATCCTCGGTCAACAACCAGGGCCGGGGCGGGGGGCTTTCGGACGAGGAGGCAGCGCGGGTTCTCGATATCCTCAAGGGGGACGCGGCGCGGTGCTATGATCATTACGAGGAAATGATCAGCGACGAAGGGCAGGCGGGGCTGGCGCGCGAACTGGCGCGGATGAACCTGCCCGCGAATATCTATACCCAGTGGTATTGGAAGGTGGACCTGCACAATCTCATGCATTTCCTGCGCCTGCGCGCCGATGCCCATGCGCAATACGAGATCCGGGTCTATGCCGACGCGATCTGCCAGGTGGTGGCCGACTGGGTGCCGTTCGCATGGAAGGCGTTCGAGGATTACCGCATGGGGGCGGTGACGTTCTCGGCGCAGATGATGGACTGCCTGCGACGGATGCTGGCGGGCGAGGAGGTCACGGCGGAAAACGCGGGCATGAGCGCGCGGGAATGGCGCGAGTTCGAGGCGGCGCTCAGGGGATGAAATGGGACGGCCGGGCGCCGGCCTTGGGCTGTCCAAAGGATTTGACCCGCGCGGAAAATCGACCTAGCCTTTCGACACCGGTATTTTCAAGTCAACGGGGGGCTTTCATGAAAAGGAATTTCATCATCGGGGCGGTGCTGGCGGTTTGGGCCGTGCCCGCGGTTGCGTCGGATGCCTACAAGGGGCCGCCGGTCAAGGGGCCGATGCCGGTCTTTGCCTACGAGACATCCCAGAACCATTGCCCGGCAGGGCTTCGGCCGGTCGTGATGGGCGGCGTGATCAGTTGCGGCACCCCGAACCATGGCATGTCCTACCAGGCGGCGATGGCGCATCCGGGACAGGCGGGCCAGACACGCCATGCCCGCCGGGTGGCCGACCGCTATTGCGCCGAGGGCATGAAGGGCTGCGTCAGCCGCTGAGGCGCAGGTTCGCAGCGGAAAACCGAATGCGGTCGGGCATCGCTCGGCCGCGGTCGAATCGGTTGGCCGGGCCGGTCGCACCGTCCCCTTGCATCCGCGCATGGGCGGGCATAGCTAGGTCTGCATAAACGTTTGAATGAAAGGGCAGCCCATGCATATCCAGGTCAACACCGACAACCACATCCAGGGCGACGACCGCCTGGCCGAGGTGGTCGAAGAGGTTGTGGCCAGCGCGCTCAAACCCGTGGCCAAGCGGATCACCCGCGTCGAGGTGCATCTCAAGGATGTGAACGGGCCCAAGGGCGGCGAGGACATCCACGCCACGGTCGAGGCCCGGCCCGAGGGGATGCGGCCCTATGCGGTGCAGGAGCAGGGCACGGATATTCGTGCCACGGTCAAGTCCGCGGCAGAGACATTGCGGCGCAGGCTCGAAAGCGAGTTCGGGAAACGCGACGAGCGGCGCTGAGGCGGGGCTCAGGCGGGTTTTATATCCCCGGCCATCTGTCGGCCGTCGCGACCCTCCACCAGTTCGAAGGTGACTTTCTGATTGTCGGCAAGTCCGGTCAAACCGGAGCGTTCAACCGCGGATATATGCACGAACACATCCTTGCCGCCGCCTTCGGGTTCGATGAAGCCGTAACCTTTGGTGGTATTGAACCATTTCACGGTGCCATTCGGCATGCCGCTTCTCCTTTCACGTCGTCATTGGCCGGGCGTGGGCCGGGCCGGTCTTGTCGGGGTTGGCCCGTGATCTGACCGGGCTGATGCAGGCCTGACATCAAGCGTCCCCCAGGGAATGATTGCACTGCTTTTGTAAAAAGCAAGAAAAACGGGGATGAACCGGGGCGAAAACCGCGATAGGAAGGCGGCTGATGAAATCGGGGGCAGTGATGCGGATCTATGGTTTGAAAACCTGCGATACCTGCCGCAAGGCATTGAAATCGCTTGATGGTGCCGTTCTCGTCGACATCCGGGCCGAGGGCGTGCCGGAGGACGTGATGGCGCGCGCGCTGGAGCAGTTCGGCGAAAAATTGCTCAATCGGCGCTCGACGACGTGGCGCGGGTTGAGCGAGGACGAGCGGCAAGGCACGCCCGGTGCGTTGATCGCGGCGCACCCTGCGGTGATGAAACGACCGCTGATCGAGGCCGGTGACCAGCTGTACCTGGGCTGGGACAAGGATGTGCAGGCCGCGCTTTTGCGTTGAGCGGAGTTCTGCGGGAAAAGAGGTGAAAAGATGCGCAATGCGGCCTTGATGCTCGGGATTATCGGCGGTCTGATCGCGATGGTGATCGGGTTCTTTTCTTACGGGTGGACGGAAGCGACGGCGCGTCATGCCGAGCTGACCGAGATTTTCGGACCGGTCGACAACCCCGAACTGATCCGCGCGGCGAGTTTCCTCGCACCGCTTCTGGCGATTGCCGGGGGGGCGATGGCCAAGGTTCGCGCGCTTTGGGGCGGGATTTGCATGCTGATTGCCGGGGGGCTGACGTATTACGCCTTCGGCTTTGGCGTCTTTACCATGTTCCCGATCGGGTTCTGTGTCCTCGGCGGTATCCTCGCGCTGGCCGCGGGGCGGCCGGACGAGCCGAAATCGCATTTCTGAGTGCCGATGCCTTCAGTTCGATAGCGGCACGGCGGCTGAATCCCGCGCCGGAGCGCGGTTCAGAATCAGACGGTCGAGCGAGAGCGGGCCTGCGCCCTTGATGACAAGGGTGACGAGCAGGAAGACCCAGAGCGCGCGCTGGTCGAGGATGATGCTGCCGGGTGCACCATCGAACCATGCGCCGAGGCTGGCCGGTTCGGAGATGACATCATGGCCGTAAAGATCGGTCAGGGTCATCACCACGACAAAGCCGATCATGCCGAGCGCGGCAAGGCGGGCGAAGAGGCCCAGAACGACCAGCACCGGCAGCAGGAATTCGCCCCATGTTCCGGCTGTGACCACGGCCCAGTGGAACAGCCCGAGTTGCGAGATGTCATAGCCTGCAGCCTCCATCGCGCGGGGGAAGATCTGGGCATAGGCGCCCATGGACGGGGAGAAGAGACCAAGCATGCCGTCGCCGAGCTTGGTCAGGGCCGATTTCCAGAAATAGACCAGCAGGATGGCTGCGAAGAGAACGCGCGCCAGTGTCGGCAGGAGCCAGTCGCTGCGTTCGAGCGCCTTCGCGGTGGCGTGGTGAATGCGGATCAGGGTGTTCATGGGGCTTCGTCCAGGGTTGTGTTTATGACGGCATCGTCCTGCAGGAGCAGGCCAAGCAGCGGGGAAAGATCGAAATCGGGCGCCGCTTCGCTGGCTCGCTCCATGGCCTCGCCCAGCGTGGCACCTTCGGTGATGACAGTGAGAAACTCCGCGCCACCGGCGGGCAGGAGGCGGGGGAGCGGGTCGAAATCCGGGCGGGTGACAAGCACGTCCTGTGACCGATGCGGGGGCTGGGGGGCGCCCTCTTGGGCGTTGAAGCGCCAAATGCCGTGGATCGGCCAGGGCGAGCGCAGGAGCCGCGTGGCCGGTGCGAGGCGCAGGCGCAGGCGGGGCAGGTCCTCGGGCGGGGTCTGGCTGAAGATGGCCGGGTCGATCGGGTCGGTGTCGGCGGCATGGTAGCTGTCGACGAGGGCGCGTTCGAGCCGGGCGGTATCGGGAAGATAGCCCAGATGCGCCAGCGGTTCGCATCGTGCGAGAAAGTCGGGGAAATCCGCACCATAGCGCGAGAGGACGGGCGATCGGGGCGGATGCGCGCGCAGGTAGGTGCCGGCGAGGGTGGCGAAGGCCCGCGCCCCGATCAGCTTGCGGATAACCGGGAAGGTCTGTTCCAGCGCCTCGGTGAGCGAGACGGCGACATTGTTACGATAGACCCAGAAGCGCCGCCCGGCGGGTCCGCCGCGCCCATCAAGAAGATCGGGGGGCATGGGCTGCGCGGGATCGAGGATCGCGCCGCGGAACGCGCCTTGGCGGGTCATGCCGGCACCTCGGCGGGATGCGCAGCGACCAACGCGGCGTCTGCGCGGGCGGCTTCGTCCACAAGGGCGGGCCAGTCGGGCACGTCATTGTCCCATTCGATGAGCGTGGGGCGGGGGCCGGAGCGGACCAGCGTGTGATCGAGCAGCGCCCAGACCGGTTCATCGACCGCGCGCCCGTGGCTGTCGATCAGGAGGGGGCGGCCATGGTCGTCCGCGTCGGTGTCGTGCCCGGCAAGGTGTATCTCGCCCACGCGCTCGAGCGGGAAGGCGTCGATGTAGCCTTGCGGCGAGAAGCCGAGATTGGTGGCGGAGACGAAGACGTTGTTGACATCGAGCAGCAGCCCGCAGCCGGTTTGACGGGAAATTTCGGCAAGAAAATCAGTCTCTTCCCATGTGCTTTCGGCAAAGGCGAGATAGGAGGACGGGTTTTCGAGCAGCATCGGGCGGCCAATGGATTCCTGCAATTCGTCGATATGGTCGCAAACGCGGGACAGGGTTTCGTCGGTATAGGGCAGCGGCAGGAGGTCGTTGAGAAAGGCGCTGTCATGGGTGGACCATGCGAGATGTTCGGAAAAGCTCGCCGGTTGCAGCCAGTCGCAGAGATGGCGCAGGCGCGCGAGATGATCGGGGTCGAGCCGCCCCTCGCCGCCGATCGAGAGACCGACCCCATGGACGGAGATCTCGAAACGCTCGGCCAGGTGCCGCAGTTGCGCGATCGGTCGGCCACCGTCGCCCATGTAGTTCTCGGCGTGTATCTCGAGCCAGCGGACCGGGCCGGAATCGGCGATGATCGCGCTGTAATGCTGGGGTTTATAGCCGACGCCGGGGGCGTGGGGCAGGGTGGTGGCTGGGGTCTGATCAAGCATCAAAGTTACCTTGGGCAGGGGGCGGGTGGGGATTGCCCCCACCCGGCAAGAGGTCACGATTGCGGCAGGTCGCGGTCGAGCTCTTCGAGGCTGCCGGTGCGGGGCGTGCCATCGGCCATTTCGGGAAGCTCCATCGTGGTGCAGGTGCCCTCGTCTACGAGGGTCCAGGCGTTGCCCTGGTAGTCGACGGTCGAGGTGCCCGCGCAGGTGGTGCCGGCGCCGGCCTTGCAGTCGTTCTGACCCGCGAGCGAGACGCCGTAGCACTTGACCTTTTCCTCTGCCGAGGCCGTGGTGGCGTGACTGGCCATTGCGGCAGTGACGGCGGTGGCGATGGCCATGGTTTTGATTGTATTGGACATTTTGATCTCCCTTTTGATCGATGAATTTCGGATCGCACCATTGCGATGGTGAATTGGTAGCAACCCGGCCAGCTCACGGGCCACTCACGACGCCGTGCTTCACGTGAGTGTCAGAAGGGCTGGGGTATGCGTGAGGCGATGTGATGGGCGCGCGGGCGCAAGTCGTTGAAAACGCGGCAAACAGCAAGCGGCAAGGGCGCGGGCGTGTGGATTCCGGCATTGGAATGTTTCAGCCCCGGCCCCTCATGCAGGGGCGTGGGCGATGCTGCGGCGCGGCAGATCGATGCGGTTAACACATAGCTGAACGGGCCGCGAGCGGGGGGTGATCCGCGGCTGCGCCCCGGCTGCCGGGCGTGCACCGCCGCGTCGCGGCATCCGGCAAGGAAAAATTGATCAATGCAGCGCGCGGTGCCGCCCGGCAGGCCGGGTCAAGTGCGCTTTGCGGTTCCCGCCTGAAGGATGCCGCCGGGCGACGGCGCGTCCCCGGTCGCGCGAGATCGCGCGCAGCGGGGTGGGGAACGCGAAGCGCCGGACCTGATCGGCCCGGCGCAGCACTCGTTTCCGCGAAGGCCGAGGGTCAGAGAAGCTCGACTTCCTCTTCCTGCTCGGGCTCCTCTTCCTCGGAGTCCGGCTCTTCGGCAGTGCTCTCGTCCCCGAGGAGCGAGATCATCATACCTTCCGTGTCGTCTTCGGACATGTCGGAGGATGACTCTTCCATCTCCTCGATCATCTCTTCATAGGCGGCGACAAGGGCGTCGGCATTCTCGAAACCTTCCTCGGGTGCGGTAATGCGCATCTCCTCGATCTCCTCGGGGTCGCCGTCTTCGTTCGTTTCGTAGAAGCGAACGTCCTGCATTTCTTCGATGGGGAAATACCCGACCTCGTCGAAGACGGCGACATAGTTGGCAAAGGTGCCCTCGGCCTCCTCGGGATCAAGGCCGGCGGCCTCGATGTCCTCGTCCTCCAGCTGGTCCCAGATGATCGGATCACCGGCGATCATCTCGCCATCCTCGGATTCGGATTCGACGAAAAACACCTTGTCATAGGTTGCGGCGTCTTCGTCCTCTTCGTCCTCGTCCTCGTCCTCGTCCTCTTCTTCCTCTTCCTCGGGGTCGCCCGAGACCGCCTTGATCGAGCCTTCCTCGGTGCTCGTGGAAGTGGCGCGGATGCCGAAGATGTCGATGTCGTCGATGCTTTCGACATCAAGCTCGAGGGTCATTGTATCGCCCTCGCCGAGATAGGTTTCCTTGTCCTCGCCTTCGCGGCCAAGACCCGGGCGGCTGAGCTCCACGGCATCGTCCCACTGGACCCGTTCGTCTTCATATCGCGAGCCGCCGCCATTCATGTTGAGCGGCCCGTTGAGATCGGCGCTCGGGCCGCTGAAATCGTCGTCTCCGAAATAGACGGCATTCACATCCATGTGCCCGCTGTCGACGCCGATATCGGCCAAAACGCCGCCATTCTCATCTTCGTACACGGTGACGGTGTAAGAG
>NZ_JAWLDS010000054.1:0-20998 GCF_041686535.1 Aquicoccus sp.
CGAAGCAAACCGAAGACCGCGACAAGAGCGGTGGTCGCCGCGAAGGACATCTGGAAACCCGGACCGAGCAAGGCTTCGGGCCGCAGGATCAGAATGATCATCGCCGCGAGGCCGACCGCACGCAAGGAGATCGCGCGCCGATCGGCAATAACCGCAAACAGCGCAACCGCGACCATGACAAAGGCGCGCTCGGTCGCGACATTTCCCCCCGAAAGCGACAGGTAAGCCGCAGCGAACACGAGCGCGATCACCGCCGCGATCTTCTTGCCGGGAAAACGCAATCCCAGGGGCGGAACGGCCGCAAGTCCGACCCGGACAACCGCAAAGACGAACCCGGCCAGAAGCCCCATGTGCAGGCCGGAAATCGCCAGAAGATGCGCAAGATTCGACGCCCTGAGCGCCTCGAGCGTATCGGGCCCCATCCCGGCCCGATCCCCGGCCATGATCGCCGCGGCGAAGGCCCCGGTCTCACCTGGCAGGCGGGCCTGGACATGCTGCGACAACGCAAGGCGCGCCCGCAACAGGAGCTTTTCCGAGCCGGCCGGCTCAAGCAACAGGAGCGGCGTGCGCGCATAGCCCACCGCACCCAGCTTCTGGAACCATGCGTGGCGCTGAAAATCAAATCCGCCGGGCTCGACCGGGCCGCCGGGCGGGGAAAGATGCGCTGTCACGATGATCGTTGCGCCGGGAAGCGGGGCCGATCCATCGGTTCCATGCAGCGATATTCGCACACGCTCCGGCCGCCGCTCCGGCGCAACGCGCGCCATGACGACCTGATCGAGCGTGATGCGCGTCGCGCCACTTCCCGAACGGTCAATGCCGATCACCCGACCCTCGACAGGCCCGTAATAGCGCCAGCCCAGGACAGGCCCTTCGAGCATATGCGTCCTTGTCATGGCCAGACCGAACCCGAAAGACACAAGGACCGCCGCCCAGATGAACGGCGCCCAGAATGCACCCGCATACCGGGTCAGCAGCGCCCCGAGGACCACGCCGCAAGAAATCACCGGCAGGACAAGGCGGGGCGGCTCGACCTGAAGCCCGAAATACAAGCCGATCCCGAATGCCATGCAGACGGGAACCCAGGGAAAGAGGTGCCCCCGCTGCGCGAGAACAGCGGCTTCTATGCGCCCCCCGAGCGGCATGGCTTGTCCTTGTCTTGGCGGATCATTAGACAGGCACCGAGCCTATCCAGCCATGGTTACCGAAAGATTAACGCCCATGACCGAAGATGTCGTCACACGCTTTGCCCCGTCACCGACCGGATTCCTGCATATCGGCGGTGCGCGCACGGCCCTGTTCAACTGGCTCTTTGCGCGCGGGCGCAATGGAAGGTTCCTGCTTCGGATCGAAGACACCGACCGGGCACGTTCGACCGTCGAGGCGACCGAAGCGATCCTCAAGGGGCTTTCATGGCTCGGGCTGGAGCATGACGGGGATGTCGTGAGCCAGTTCTCTTGCGCCGAACGCCATGCCGAGGTCGCCCGGACGATGCTGGAGACGGGGCAGGCCTACAAGTGCTTCTCAACCCAGGAAGAGATCGAAGCGTTCCGCGAACGTGCCCGCGCAGAGAAGCAATCGACGCATTTTCAAAGCCCGTGGCGCGATACAGACCCGGCCACGCATCCCGATCGGCCCCATGTCGTGCGCCTGAGGGCCCCGCGCGAAGGCGTGACCGTCATTCGCGACAAGGTTCAGGGCGATGTCACGATCCGCAACGATCAGCTCGATGACATGGTGCTCTTGCGGTCGGATGGCACGCCGGTCTACATGCTCGCGGTTGTTGTCGATGATCACGACATGGGCGTGACCCACGTCATCCGGGGGGATGACCACCTCAACAATGCGGCGCGACAACAGCTGATTTACCAGGCCATGGGCTGGCACGTGCCGGTCTGGGCGCATATTCCCCTCATTCACGGGCCAGACGGAAAGAAACTGTCAAAGCGGCATGGTGCGCTCGGTGTGGAAGAATACCAGGCCATGGGCTATCCGGCGGCCGGCCTTCGCAATTATCTCGCCCGCCTGGGATGGAGCCATGGCGACGACGAGTTCTTTACGGATGCGCAAGCCATCGAATGGTTCGATCTCGAAGGGATCGGACGTGCCCCTGCCCGCTTCGATTTCAAGAAGCTAGAGAATATCTGCGGAATGCACATGGCCGCATCGGATGATGCTGCATTGCTGCAGGAGTTGCAGGCTTTTCGGGCGGCGACAGGGCAACCCGCCTTGCCGGAACGGAAAGTTGACTTGCTTCGCGCGGCCATGCCATTCCTGAAAGAGCGCGCCAAGACCTTTCCGGAACTCACTGAAAAGGCGGCATTTGTTCTTCAGGATCGCCCGATTCAGCCAGTTGAGAAAGCAGCCGGTATTCTTGATTCTGCATCCCGTGGTATACTGGGCGAATTGACGCCGCATCTGCAAAATGCTAGCTGGTCGCGTGCTGATCTGGAACACGTCATGACCCGGTTCGCAGAGGAAAAGGGTACAAAATTCGGCAAGCTCGCGGGTCCGCTCAGGGCCGCTTTGGCAGGTCGGACGACAACGCCCAGCGTTTTCGACATGATGCTGGTTCTGGGGCGCGAAGAATCGCTGGCCCGCCTGTCCGACGCCGCCAAGACATGAATGGCTTTAACCGTAGAGAAAGCCGAAAAGCCATAGTATAGCCCCAAGCGGTACGCGCCGGGGTTACTTCAGGAAGGAAGAAGCATGACTGATAGCAGCAAGACCGCGACACTGACCATCGACGGCACATCCTACGACTTGCCACTGCTTTCGCCGACGGCCGGGCCGAATGTCATCGACATCAGGAAACTCTATGCCGATGCGGGTGTTTTCACCTACGATCCGGGCTACACTTCCACGGCGTCCTGCGACAGCACCATCACCTTCATTGATGGCGGCAAGGGCGAGCTTTTGCATCGCGGGTACCCGATCGATCAGCTTGCCGAGAAATCGCATTACCTCGAAGTCTGCTACCTGCTGCTCTATGGCAATCTGCCCACGGCATCGGACCTCGAAGAATTCGAGGCGACGATCACGCGCCACACCATGATCCACGAGCAGATGCATAATTTCTTCCGTGGTTTCCGGCGGGATGCGCACCCCATGGCAACCATGGTTGGCGTTGTTGGCGCCATGTCGGCCTTCTATCACGACTCGACCGATATTTCCGACCCGCGCCAGCGCGAAATCGCATCGCACCGCATGATCGCCAAGATGCCGACGATCGCGGCCATGGCCTATAAGTATTCGATCGGCCAGCCCTTCGTGTATCCGCGCAACGATCTCGACTATGCCTCGAACTTCCTGCACATGTGTTTCGCCGTTCCGGCCGAACAATACGAGGTGGACCCGATCCTGTCGCGTGCGATGGATCGCATCTTCATTCTTCACGCCGATCACGAGCAGAACGCCTCGACCTCCACCGTCCGCCTGGCCTCGTCCTCCGGGGCGAACCCCTTCGCGTGTATCGCCGCGGGCATTGCCTGCCTCTGGGGCCCCGCCCATGGCGGAGCCAACCAGGCATGCCTGGAAATGCTCAAGGAAATCGGCTCGGTCGAGCGGATTCCCGAATTCATCGCGCGGGCCAAGGACAAGGACGATCCGTTCCGCCTGATGGGCTTTGGCCACCGGGTCTACAAGAATTTCGATCCCCGCGCGAAGGTGATGAAGCAGTCCGCGGACGAGGTGCTCGACCTGCTCGGAATCGAGAACAACCCGGTGCTTCAGGTCGCCAAGGAGCTTGAGAGACAGGCGCTGGAAGATCCCTATTTCGCCGACAAGAAGCTGTTTCCGAATGTGGATTTCTACTCGGGCATCATTCTCGAGGCGATGGGATTCCCGACCTCCATGTTCACCCCGATTTTCGCCCTGTCGCGCACCGTTGGCTGGATTTCCCAGTGGAAGGAGCAACTGTCGGACCCGGCCCACAAGATCGGGCGCCCGCGTCAACTCTATCTCGGGGAAACGGCCCGCGACTATATCGACGTCGAAGACCGGTAAGCGACAGACGCGATCAGGCAGGAAAGGCCTCGGGGTGTTCACCCCCGGGGCTTTTTTCAAAGCGGAAAGCCTCAGCGACCCTCGAAATGCGCCTTTCGCTTTTCAAGAAACGCGACAACGCCTTCCATGAAATCTCGGCTCTTGCTCGCCTCACCCTGAAGCTTTGCCTCGTTGACCAGCTGTGCCTCGAGATCATTGGCCCAGCTTGCGCGAATCGCGCGCTTGGTCAATTCATAGGCGCGCGTCGGCCCATCGGCCAGTTGCGCCGCCCGCGCACGCCAATGCGCCTCGAACGCGTCATCGGGAACCGCCTCCCAGATCATGCCCCAGTCATCCGCCTGCCGGGCGCTGATCTTCTCGGCGAAAAGTGCCGCGCCCATCGCCTTGGCCATGCCCATGGTGCGCGGAAGGACATATGTGCCCCCCGCATCGGGCATGAGACCGATCCGGGTGAACGCCTGAAGGAAATAGGCGCTTTCGGTGGCGATCACAACATCCGCCGCGAGGGCGAGGTTTGCCCCGGCGCCGGCGGCCGGGCCGTTCACCGCCGCGATGACGGGCAGCGGCGATTCGACAATGGCCCTGATCATGGGATTGTATTCATCGCGCAGGCCCCGCTCGAGATCGAGCGCACCGGCATTGGCATCGCCCAGATCCTGGCCCGAACAAAATGCCCCCCCCGCGCCCGTCAGAACGATCACCCGGGCCCCATCCGTCTCGGCGTGGTGAATGGCATCAGGGATCTCCGCACGCATCTGCGATGTCAGCGCGTTCATCTTGTCCGGACGGTCGAGCATGACAACAGCAATGCTGTCAAACATCTCGAAGGTGATTTCCTTGTAGTCCACCATCCGTCATCCTCTGCCAAGCGGTCGAGGGTCAATCAACCTCATTCAGACGGGTCGGCAAAGCAAAACCCCGCGTCACGTCTTCATGATTTCTTCAAGACGCTGGGCTTCCTGCTCGTTCAGGGTTTCCTCGCCGGGTGCCTTGGCTCTTGACCGACCGCGCAGATAGATCAGCCCGGCGACCCCCGCAAAAAGCAGCATTCCAGGCCCGGCCCCCCAGAGGATCCAGTTGCTCCCGCCAAAGCGCGGTTTCAGCAAGACATACTCACCATAGCGACTGACAAGGAATTCCTTGACCTCTTCGTTGTCGTCACCTTCGAGTATCCGCTCGCGGACCATCAGCCGCATGTCGCGGGCAAGCTCTGCGTTGCTGTCGTCGATACTCTCGTTGCGACAGACCAGGCACCGCAGATCCTTTGACACCTCCCGCGCCCGCGCTTCGAGCGCGGGGTCGTCCAGGATCTCGTCCGGTTGGACCGCATACACGGGATGGGCCAGCAACACCAGGATCAGGAGAATGGTCCTCATTCGGCAGGAACTCCTTGCAGACGTGAATTCCTGGCCCCGGCAGCGACGCGATAACGCCGGTCGGAAAGGCTCAGAAAGCCCCCGAGCGCCATCAGGATAGACCCGCCCCAGATCCAGTTGGCAAGCGGTTTGATATAGACGCGCATCGCCCAGCCACCCGCCTGTTGCGGATCACCGATCACGACATAGACATCCCGCAGAAAGCCATTGTCGATCGCCGCCTCGGTCGTGGGCTGCCCCGCGACCGGATAGACGCGCTTCTCGGGATGCAGGGTGGTGACGAGCTCTCCCCCGCGCGCGACGTCGACCGCGGCCATGGTGGAGATGTAGTTCGGCCCCTGGACCTGCTCGACCTCTCTCAGGGTGAACTCGTATCCACTGACATCGAAGGTTTCGCCGGTCTGGACGACCCGAATGTCCTCTACCTCCCACGCAAGCAACCCGGCGATACCCGCCATCGTGACGCCGAGACCGGAATGCGCGACGGCCTTGCCCCAGTCCGAGCGCGGCAGCCGTGTCAACCGCTGCAGTCGATTGCGCCCGCGCCCGGCACGCGAAAGCAAATCGATCACTGCACCGGCCATCAACCATGTGCCCAGCATCATGCCGATCGGCCCCATGGCGCTGCGTCCCGATTGCACCGCCCATACCAGCGCCGCCACCGCCACGGCCAGTGCCAGCGCCGGCCACAGCGCGCGGATCGTGCGCCCGATCCGGGCCCGCTTCCACGGCAACATGGACCCGATTGGAAGTATCATTCCCAGGATGATCATGAAGGGCGTGAAGGCCTGGTTGAAGAACGGCTCGCCGACAGACAGCTTGCGCTCGAACAGCATCTCGCTGATCAGGGGCCATATCGTGCCAATGAACACGACAAAGGTCGCAACAACCAGCAGGATATTGTTCGCCACCAGCGCGGATTCGCGGCTGACCAGTCCGAAAACCCCCCTGGCCTCCATGACGCTTGCCCGCGCGGCAAAGAGCGTCAGCGCACCGCCCACGAACAGCCCCATGATCAGGAGCAGGAAGACCCCGCGATCCGGATCGGTGGCAAAGGCATGAACGCTTGTGAGAACTCCGGACCGGGTGATGAACGCGCCAAGCAGCGAAAAGCCGAATGCGATGATCGCAAGAAGAACGGTCCAGCTTTTCATGCTTTCACGTTTCTCGACCACGACCGAGGAATGCAGCAAGGCGACAGCGATCAGCCACGGCATGAAGCTCGCATTCTCGACCGGGTCCCAGAACCAGAAACCACCCCAGCCCAATTCGTAATAGGCCCACCAGCTGCCCAGCCCGATCCCGATGGTCAGGAAAACCCAGGCGGCAAGCGTCCAGGGGCGCACCCACCGCCCCCACGCGGCGTCCACGCGCCCTTCGATGAGCGCCGCAACCGCAAAGGAGAACGCCATCGAAAGACCGACATATCCCAGGTAGAGAAACGGCGGGTGAAAGGCCAGGCCCGGGTCCTGCAGCAAGGGGTTGAGATCGCGCCCGTCAAAGGGCGCGACATCCGTGCGCAGGAACGGATTGGACGTGAACAGGATGAACGCAAAGAAGGCCGCGCCGATCGACCCTTGAACGGCGAGGATACGGGCACGCAATGTCGGAGGCAGGTTGCCACCAAACCATTGTGCCATGGCCCCGAACAGCGTGACAATCAGCACCCACAGCAGCATAGAGCCTTCGTGATTGCCCCAGACGCCTGTGATCTTGTAGATCAACGGCTTGTCGGTATGGCTGTTGTTGACAACCAGTTGCAACGAGAAATCCGAGGTCACGAAAGCATAGGTCAGTGCAGCGAAGGCCACGACGGTGAGAAAGAACTGCACATTCGCCGCGGGCTCGGCAAAGGCCATCCATCCGGGCCATCGCCGGTCCGCACCGACGAGCGGCACAACGGTTTGCAGGCAGGCCGTCACGAAGGCCAGGATGAGGGCGAAATGTCCGAGTTCTGCGATCATGACTTCGTTTATAAACGTGGTGCGAGCCACGTCCAACAACAAACGCGCGAATTGCATGTTCACTTTGTCGCGGGCAGGGCCGGTTCACCGTCAGCGCCCCATATCCGCTTCCCGCTGCCACGCCTGCAACGCCGGATTCGCCTCGGGCTCGATGATGTCCAGTTCAAGCTCCGCATCCGTGCCAGCGGCCGCCGCTCCGATTCCACCCGGCCCGCTTCTCGATTGCTCCAGCCATTCAAGGTTGCTCAGAACCCTCGGAACGGTGGCGAGGGAATGGCTGATCTGGCGTTGGAACTCCTGGCCCTTGGCCTGGTGACGCGCCCCGAAATAAAAGCTCACGATCGCCCCCAGAAGCCACCATAGCGGCTCGGGCACAAGCGCGATCCCCTGCATGCGCGAGGCGAACCAGACCGGATCGACCATCGCCGCGATGAAAAGGCCGAGCGTCCCGAACGCAAGCGCCGGTCGTGGAAGCCGGTTGAGTCCGTCGATGATCCGGTCGAACAGGCCCTTCCTGGGCAGGGCGAACTCGCCACCGAACTGGGCCATCGCCTTGGCCCGTGTTTCGCTGTCGCGGCGTCCGGCCGCTTCGGCATTTTCGCGAAACACCTCGGCGACGGATTTCAAGTCCCGCCTGCCATAGCCAAAGACCAACGCCACGACCCGTTCGATCAGTCCCATGATTCGACCCTTTGGCGAAACTCTTCGCGGCTCAGATGGTAGCGTGGATCGATGAACTCCTCCGCGCGCCTTATCCAGCCCCCCTTGCCCCCGGCACGGCTGCGCGCGAACTTGCGCGACGCCGGGCGATTGTCGGCAAGCCGGAAATAGTAGTTGCGGCGCGCGATCCCATAGCAATCGACGAAATGGTGCGGCGCGGCTTGCGCCGCGTCATGCGCCGCCCTGGCCGTGTTCGGGCCGATCACCCCGTCCACGGCAACCGCATGGCCCATCTGACGCAACAGGCGTTGCAGGATCTTCACGGCATTCGCACCGGCATTGACATACATGTCGAACACGCTGGGCCAGAGCGCCTCGGGCAACAGGTCGATCCGCGGGCGCTCGAAATAATGCGCCACGAATATGTCCACGGCCTGCGCGCGTCCCAGGCGCCGGACATCGGCCACATCCACGTCCCCATCCCTGTCGAGATCGAGGCCCAGCCGGCGCATGGTGTGGATGGTCACGCCATGATTCGTGGCGCCACCGGGGTCGTCATCATCGCTGACAAAGCCACCCTCGCGGGTCACGATCTCTTGGGCGATCTCTCGAACGGCACGCATTTTGCTGACCTCTCACCGGTTTCGGCAAGAAGCCTGCTGGCAACGGGTTAACGCCGCTTTTAGCTATCGTTCGGTTCCTGATAGACACCCTGCTCCTTCAGGGCGTCGACCACTTCGCGGGGCATGTAGGTCTCGTCATGCTTGGCAAGGATCTCCGAGGCCTGGAACTCGCCCTTCACATAGCGACCGGTCCCGACCATGCCCTGGTTCTCGGCAAAGAGATCCGGCAAGACCCCGGCATAGGTCACCCGGATCGTTTCCCCGCCATCGGTGACGTTGAAACTCACCAGTTCCCCCTGGCCACGCACGATGCTGCCCTCCTCGACCAACCCGCCGATGCGGATGGTCTCGGTCTCCGCGGGTGGTTCCATCATCACCTGCGTGGGCGACATGAAGAAGTTGATGCCATCACGCATCGCATAACCAATCAATCCGGTGGATATGACCAGGGCAACGGCGGCCAGCAAAATCACCTGCACACGGCGTTTCTTCTTCAGGCCCTTCATGGTTCAACCTCGCTCGTGATCCCGTTACGGGAAACAGGGCGCCAGCATCAGCCCCTGTGTCTCTTCCAGACCTAGCATCAGATTGGCATTCTGCAAGGCCTGTCCGCTGCTACCTTTTGTCAGGTTATCCAGCGCCGCGACCACGATCGCCCGGCCCGCGATACGGTCTCCGGTCACGCCGACATGACAGAAATTGCTGCCGCGGACGTGGTGCGTGCTGGGCGTCTCGCCAAAGGGCAGGACCGTGACAAAGGGTTCCGCATCATATGCGGCTGTCAGAACCTCATGCACCTGCCGGGCATCGCCACTCACATACCCCGTGGCCAGTATCCCGCGATTGGCCGGAATCAGGTGCGGCGTGAACTGGATCTTCACCTCACGTCCCGCGAGCCTTGAAAACTCCTGGTCGAACTCACCGAGGTGGCGATGGGTGCCGCCCACGGCATAGGCGTTGTAGCCCTCGGACATCTCGGCATGAAGCAGGTTTTCCCTGAGGCTCCGCCCAGCCCCCGACACCGCGCATTTGAGATCGAGAATGATATCGTCGCGCCCGATCACGTCCGCCGCGATCAACGGGCG
Source organism: Aquicoccus sp. (assembly GCF_041686535.1). Classification (NCBI taxonomy): domain Bacteria; kingdom Pseudomonadati; phylum Pseudomonadota; class Alphaproteobacteria; order Rhodobacterales; family Paracoccaceae; genus Aquicoccus; species Aquicoccus sp. Next base: position 9,714 of record NZ_JAWLDS010000054.1, read on the forward strand.
CAGCATGTATTGCCCCGTCGCGGCATTGCAGCCCGTGCCCGCCACCAGCCGCGCCTTGCGGATCTCGTCACGGTAGAACTCGGTCAGGCCATAAACCGCTTCCTTCTGCATCTCGACGGCGCCATGCGGATTGCCATACCACTTTTCATATGCCTCCGGGTCACGCAGCCGGAAATCCGCGCTCAGATCGACGATCCGCAGGCCCTTGGGCAGGCCCGATATCACCTCCTGGCTGGTCTTGTGCGGCAAGGCGCAGAAACACAGGTCGATCCCGTCAAAGTCGATCTCGTCGAAACCGACCATGTCGGGCAGATCGAGATGGCGCAGATGCGGAAACACCTGCGCCAGGCTCTGCCCGGCCTTGGAATGCGCGCCGAGGGCTGCAACTTCAATGCCGCCATGGGTCGCGATCAGCCGGATCAACTCGGCCCCCGTATAGCCCGAGGCGCCCAGGATGGCGATTTTATGGGTCATGACAAACCCCTTTTCATGTTGTCTGGTGATGTTGTGACGAAAAAGCGTGGCAGGCTCAAGCGGCCTCGAACTCGATTCGTCGTCGCAGGAACTGCGTGGCGCGGCTGCTCACGGTTTTCGGATCCCCCGTGGTCAGGAACCGTGCACCCCCGCGCTGTCCGAGCATGTCGGGATGACGCGCGATGTAATCGGCAAGGCTCTCGGCCACCAGGTTGGCCTGGCTGAACACCTTGACCCCGGGGCCAAGCGCCGCCTGAAATTCCTTTTCCAGCAGCGGGTAATGCGTGCAGCCCAGCACCGCCGCCTGCGGATCGGGCATCTTGCGCTTCAACGCATCGACATGGGATCTGACCAGCGCCTCGGCGAGGATCATGTCACCTTCCTCGATCGCGTCCACGAGCCCGCCACAGGCCTGCGTCTCGACATCCACACCGATGGCGCGAAAGGCCAGTTCGCGCTGAAACGCGCGGCTCGACACGGTGGTCGGCGTGGCGAAAAGCGCCACGTTGCTGACAGCGACCTCGCGCGGCGGGGAATTGTCGCCCCATTGCCGCTCGGTCAGCGCCTCGATCAGCGGCACGAAAACCCCAAGCACCCGCTTGTCGCGCGGAACCCAGTTTTCCTGCATCCGCCGCAGGGCCGCGGCGCTGGCGGTATTGCAGGCAAGGATGACAAGATCACACCCCTCGGCCCAAAGCCGCTCGACCGCCTCGCAGGTCAGTTGATAGATGTCATCGGGATCCCGCACGCCATAGGGCGCATGGGCCGTGTCGGCCATGTATACGAAGGAAACGTCCGGCAGACGCCGGGTCACCGCATCCCAGACCGTCAGGCCACCCAGCCCGCTGTCGAAAATCCCTATTGCCATCTGCCCTGCCCGGGTTACGCGCGATAATTCTCTTCGAATTCGAACCCGCATTCGGACGAATCCAGCGGCCTCGGCGACAGGTCATAGGTTGATTTGCGCAGGAAATCCATCATTGCTTTGGAATCCCCGGCACGCGCGTCGAGAGCGTTTCGGCAAATCGGTTTGCCGATCACCACATCCACATCCGTGTCCACCCGCGCGCGAAACTCCTTGATCAGAAGCCCCATGCGCAGCGTGTAATGCAGGTGGCTGGCCAACTGGAAAAGCCGGCTGGTCGAACCGTCGAAGAATATCGGCACGACCGTGGCGTTGGACTTGGCGACCATGCGCGCGGTAAAGGCCCGCCAACCCGGATCGAGCGGTCGCGAAAACGGCCGCGCGGCGGTGCTCACCGTGCCGCCCGGGAAAACCCCGATCGCACCGCCCTGATCGAGATAGCGCAGCGCTTCCTTTCGCGTCTCGAGGTTGAGCTGGATCGCTTCCCTGGTCCCGTCAAAGGAAATCGGAAGGATGACACGGTTGAGGTCTTCTGCCTTGCGAAAGACATGGTGCGCGAGGATTCGGAAATTGCCGCGCGCACGGTTGAGGATGTGCCCCATCATGAGCCCGTCAAGAATCCCGTAAGGATGATTGGCGATCAGGATCAACGGCCCGTTCGCCGGGATATTGGCAAGACTTCCCTCCACCACGTTGAGCCGAAGGTTGTAACGCTCGACGATCACGTCCCAGAAATCCCGCCCCGAGGCGATCTCGCATTCATAGCCCTGCGCGCGCCGTATGAGACCGATCCGCCCGGTGACATTCTCCATGATCCGGATCAGGGCGCGCCCGGCACGGGTCTCGGCAGAATGCGCATAGGAAATGTCACGGGCAATGTCGCGCTGTCTCATCACTCGACTCGGCTTGAGCGGGTTCGGTTCGGGCCGCCACGCTCATGGCGGCGGCCGGCGAAGGATACGAACCGACCATGACAGTTTCATGTCGCCGGGTCATGTCATGGCCCCTGCCCGCGCGGCGCAGTTGCCCGGCCCTGTTACTCCGCCGCCTGCGCGGCCCGTTCGGGCGCGCCATTCAGCATGGCCAGGATCTCCTCGCGCCGCTGCGCCGCCTTCTCGGCATTCGCCGCCTTGACCGGCCCGAACCCGCGCACCTTGAGCGGCAGCTCCGCAAGCTCCGCGATCAGGTGACGGTTTGACCCGTCAACACGGGGCAGCCACTCGGCCATGTCGGCCTCGAATTGCGCGATCATCGCCCGTTCCGCCTTGCGTTCCTCGCTGCGCCCGAACGGGTCGAGCGCGGTGCCGCGCAGACGCTTCATGCCCGCCAGCAATCTGAACCACTTCACCATGCCGGGCCCGAATTCACGCTTGATCGGTCGCCCGTCCGATCCTTCTTTCGACAGGAGCGGCGGGGCCAGGTGGAAGGAGACCTTGAAGTCGCCGTCAAACTCCGACTTGGCTTTCTCCAGCGTGCTCAGGTGAAGCCGCGCAACCTCGTATTCGTCCTTGTAGGCCAGAACCTTGTGATATCCCTTCGCAACCGCCTCCTTGAGGCGTGCATCCTCCACGCCATCGACCAGTCTGCGATAGCGCTTGGCCAGCCGGTTGCTTTGGTAGGCCCTGAGATGTTCGGCCCGAAACGCGATGCGCTCCTCCAGTGTCTTGGGCTTGTCGACGACATCCGGGCTGAGCAGTTTCTCAACCTCCTGCGGGTGCAGAACCGCCCAACGCCCGATATCGAACGCCCTCAGGTTGCCGTCGATCGCGGCGCCGTTGAGGCGGATCGCATCGGTGATCGCCTCGCGGCTCACCGGGATGAGCCCCATCTGCCACGCCCCGCCGAACACCATCATGTTGGAAAAGATGCTGTCGCCCAGCGTGACCCGCGCCAGGTCCGAAGCGTCGAACAGGCCCAGCCGCTCGCGCAGCCGCGCCTGCAACTGCACTTCCAGACGATCCACCGGGATGCGGAACTCGGTGTCGCGGGCAAAATCGCCGGTGATGATCTCGTGGCTGTTGATCACCGCCCCGGTGCGCCCCGTGCTGGTCAGGCCCAGCGTCTTGGCCCCGGCGCTGACCACCAGGTCGCCGCCGATCAGCGCGTGCGCCTCGCCCGTGGCCACGCGCACCGCGTTGATGTCACCGGGCGTGTTGGCGATGCGCACATGGATATGCACCGCGCCGCCCTTCTGCGCCAGCCCGGCCATTTCCATCATGCCCGCGCCCAGCCCGTCGATCTGCGCCGCCTGTGCCAGAACAGCACCGATGGTAACGACCCCGGTGCCACCGACCCCGGTGATCACCACGTTGTGGGTGCCGTCGATCGCGGGCAGCTCGGGCTCGGGCAGGTCCGGCAGGTCAAGCTCGGTCGTCGCCTCTTTCCTGACCTTCGCCCCTTCGAGCGTCACGAAACTCGGACAGAACCCCTTGAGACACGAGAAATCCTTGTTGCACGACGACTGGTCGATCGCGCGTTTGCGGCCCAGCTCGGTCTCGACCGGCACGATCGACACGCAATTCGATTGCACCCCGCAATCGCCGCAGCCCTCGCAGACATCGGTGTTGATGAACACCCGCTTGTCGATATCGGGAAAGGTGCCGCGCTTGCGGCGGCGGCGTTTCTCGGCAGCACAGGTCTGGATGTAAAGAATGGCCGATACACCCTTGTATTCACGGAACTTCTCTTGCACCGCATCGAGATCCGCGCGCTCGTGTTTCTCGATCCCGGCCGGGAAATCCGAGAAATCCACATCCTCTTTCTGGTCATACACAACGGCCACATGCTCGATCCCGAATGCCTTCAATTCGCGCGCGATCTGATGCGCCGAGAGCCCGCCCTCGTGGGTCTGCCCGCCGGTCATGGCCACGGCATCGTTGTAAAGGATCTTGTAGGTGATGTTTACACCACTCGCGACGGCCGCGCGGATGGCCTGAAGACCCGAATGGTTATAGGTGCCGTCGCCCAGGTTCTGGAACACGTGGTCGCGCGTCGAAAACGGCGCCTCGCCGATCCAGTTGGCGCCCTCGCCGCCCATATGGGTGTATCCCAGCGTTTCGCGATCCATCCATTGCGCCATGAAATGACAGCCGATCCCGGCATAGGCGCGGCTGCCCTCGGGCACCTTCGTCGAGGTATTGTGCGGACAGCCCGAGCAGAAATAGGCAAGGCGCGTGGTGATTTCCTCGGCATTGTCGGCGCGCCTGGCCTCGTCCAGCTCGCTCAGCCCGGACTTGATGCCATCCGTGGCGCGGCCTTCCTCGATCAGGATCTTGCCCAGCTTCTCGGCCACCATGACGGGATCGAGCGCCCAGCGGGTCGGGAACAGCTCTTCCCCGAACTGGCCCTTTTTCCAGCCATAGACCCGCCGCCCCTTGCGGTTGTCGAAAATCGCCTCCTTGATCTGCACCTCGAGGAGCTTGCGCTTCTCCTCGACCACGATGATCAGGTCGAGCCCCTCGGCCCATTCGTTGAACCCCTTCATGTCCAGCGGCCACACCTGGCCCACCTTGTAGGTGGTGATGCCCAACCGTTCGGCCTCGGCCTCGTCGATCCCCAGAAGCCCGAGCGCATGTTCGAGGTCGAGCCAGTTCTTGCCATGGCTCACCAGCCCGATCTTCGCGCCCGGCTTGCCCCAGATGCGCTTGTCGATCTTGTTGGCATAGGCGAAGGCCTCTGCGGCAAAGCGCTTGTGGTCGAGCAGCCGCGCCTCCTGATCGATCCGGTCATCGACCAGCCGGATATTCAGCCCGCCCTCGGGCATGGCGAATTCCGGCAGGGCAATCTGAACGCGATCGGGCCGGCCGTCCACCACCGCGGTCGCCTCGACCGTGTCCTTCATCGTCTTGAGACCGACCCAGACCCCGGCAAAGCGCGACAGCGCGATCCCGTATATCCCGTAGTCGAGAATCTCCTGCACACCGGCCGGGCTCACCACCGGCATGTAGACATCGACCAGTGCCCATTCGCTCTGGTGCAGCACGGTCGAGGATTCGCCGGTATGATCGTCACCCATCGCCATCAGAACCCCGCCATGCGGGCTGGTGCCGGCCATGTTGGCATGGCGCATCACGTCGCCGGTGCGATCGACCCCCGGCCCCTTGCCGTACCACAGACCGAAAACACCGTCGAACTTGCCCTCGCCGCGCAATTCCGCCTGCTGGCTGCCCCATAACGCCGTCGCGGCCAGATCCTCGTTCAGCCCCGGCTCGAACTTGATGTCATGTTCGGTCAGTATGGACTGCGCACGCGCCATCTGCATATCGACCGCCCCAAGCGGCGATCCGCGATAGCCCGTGACATACCCGGCAGTGTTCAGGCCCGCCTGCATGTCGCGTTGCTTCTGCGCCAGCATCAGCCGCACAAGCGCCTGTGTCCCGTTCAAGAGCACCTGCGACTTTTCAAGGTCGTACCTGTCCTGCAATGTCACCTGTTGCTTGCTCATCTCGCGCCTCCCGTCGCTTTCGTGCTGAACTTGACGTCAACACCGCTCCATTCCGAAGCATATCCGAAGCATAAGCCTTATGTTAGGTCATAATATGTGACCTAACAAAGGGAAAATTCCAACCGCCCCCCACGATTCTGTGAGGATAGGTCTGCCATTGCATGGCGTTTCATGCGATTAAGGCTCAGGTTACGGAAAGTTGCGGACATGGATTGGGACAAACTCAGAATATTTCACGCGGTGGCCGACGCGGGATCGCTCACCCATGCCGGTGATGCGCTCCATCTGAGCCAATCTGCGGTCTCCAGACAGATTCGTTCGCTCGAGGAGACCTTGAACACCACCCTCTTTCACCGCCATGCGCGCGGGCTGATTCTCACCGAACAGGGCGAGCTTCTGTTCGATGCAACCCGCGCCATGCTCAAGCGCCTCGACGCGGCCACCGCGCGCATACGCGACAGCGAGGACGAGGTTTTCGGCGAGTTGCGCGTGACCACGACCACCGGGTTCGGCACGCTCTGGCTCGCGCCCCGCCTGACCGCCCTTTACGAGAAATACCCCGAACTCAAGATCGACCTCATGCTCGAAGAGCGTGTCCTCGACCTTCCCATGCGCGAGGCCGATGTCGCCATCCGCATGAAAGAGCCCTCACAGGCCGATCTGATCCGCAAACGCCTCATGAGCGTCCGGATGCGGCTCTACGCCTCGCCCGAGTATCTCGCCCGCGCGGGAACGCCGCAATCCCTCGAGGATCTGAGCAGGCATCGCCTGATCTGCCAGAATGTCGGCGCCACCCAGGTCGGCGCGGGCGCCACGCTGGTCCAGGCGCTCTTGAGCAACGAGATCTCTTCGCTGCTGACAGTGAACAACTACTACGGTGTGCTTCAGGGTGTTCTGCATCATCTGGGGATCGGCGTCCTGCCCGATTACGTGATCCAGGAGTTTCCGAATCTGCAACAGGTTCTGCCCGAGGTCGACTCGGGCGACATACCGGTCTTCCTCGCCTATCCCGAAGAGTTGCGACAATCCAAAAGGATCGCCGCATTCCGCGATTTCGTGCAGGAAGAGATCACGATCTATCGCAAACGCGTTAAAAATCAGGCGGCTGAGTAACAGGTTAACCAGATATGCGCCTCCCGCATATCGGCCATGCTGCGGTCGCAGCATCATTGGGCTTGAACGTGCAGGGTCCGCCACTTATTTGAACTTCTGACGGTGATGTTCGATGGTTATCGCATCACTTTCATACCTCCCTGTTGGACTTAGGCCGAGCTTAGTGCTCGGCCTTTTTTTTCGTGATGCCATTTGCATCCATTGGCCCCCACCGGCGGGGGGCAATCGGCCGCGAACGGGCCGTTCTGCCGCATATTCGATCACCCGGATCACGTCACGTCATGCGTCCGTCCCGTCGCACCGGAAAACCAAACGAAAAGGGCCACCCGAAGGCGGCCCTTTGCAAAAAACGTCGAAACGCTCAGCGCTTGGAGAACTGGAAGCTCCGGCGCGCCTTGCGCTTGCCGTATTTCTTCCGCTCGACCACGCGGCTGTCGCGGGTCAGGAAGCCTGCGGCCTTGAGCGCGCCGCGCAGGCCCGGATCATAAAGCTGAAGCGCCTTCGAGATGCCGTGCTTGACCGCGCCGGCCTGGCCCGAAAGCCCGCCGCCCTTGACGGTCGCCATCACGTCGAACTGGTCTTCCACGCCGGCCACCGAAAACGGCTGGCGCAGGATCATCTGCAACACGGGGCGGGCGAAATACTTGCCCATTTCCTTGCCGTTCACGACGACCTTGCCCGAGCCGGGCTTGATCCAGACGCGGGCCACCGCATCCTTGCGCTTGCCGGTGGCATAGGAGCGTCCAAATTCGTCGCGCACGGGCTCCCGCGGGGTTTCGGCTTCCGCAACGGGGGTGGCGGCCGCTTCGGCCACCTGGCCCAGCTCTTCGAGCGAGTTCACTTGATCGGTCATCTCTCTCAGCTCCGCGTGTTTTTCTTGTTCATGGATTTCACATCCAGCACATCGGGATTCTGTGCCTCATGCGGATGCTCGGCCCCGGCATAGACGCGCAGGTTGGTCATCTGCTTGCGCGACAGGCGATTGCCCGGCAACATGCGCTTGACCGCCTGCATCACCAGCCGCTCGGGATGCGCGCCTTCGAGGATCTGCTCGGCGGTCCGGCTCTTGATCCCGCCGGGATACCCGGTGTGCCAGTAATGCACCTTGTCGGTGCGCTTCTTTCCGGTCATCTGCACCTTGTCGGCATTGATGACGATGACATTGTCGCCCATGTCCATATGCGGCGTGAAGCTGGCCTTGTGCTTGCCGCGCAGACGCGTGGCGACGATCGAGGCAAGACGGCCCAGAACAACGCCCTCGGCGTCGATCAGGATCCATTTCTTGTCGATATCCGCAGGCGTTGCAGAAAAGGTTTTCATGTTTGAAACCCCATTATCGTGTTTCGGTTGATCGCTGAACCGCCCTCGTCTGGCGATGGCGGGCGTGATGGGCGGGTTATATACAGGCCATGATCCACGTCAAGCGGATTAAACCACGAAAAAATCAGCAAAACCAATCGCTTGTAAATAAGGTATTTATTTACCCCACTACCCGCGCCGATTTTCCCGCCACATGATCAGCGCCCCCGCCCCGACGATCAGCAGGACGCCGGGAAACAACGTGTCGACCGGCGTCTCGCCAAAGACCAGCCAGCCAAGGACAAAGGCGCTCAGGATCCCGAAATACCCGAACGGGGCCAGGATCGATGGCGCGGCGCTGCGATAGGCCAGCATCATGAACAGAACGCCGATCCCGCCCAGCACTCCCATCACGAAGATCAGCCCGGCATCGACCAGGCTGTGCAGCGGGCTGAACTCGGTGGTGAACGCGGCCAGTATGATCGCCCCCACCGCGGCGGCGGCCGAGGAATAGAGGTATAGCAACCCGTTCGACACTTCCGGCCCGAAAAACCGCACCGTCACCATCGAGAGCGCATAGCAAAGCGCCGCACCGACCGGCAACAACCCGGCCAGCGAGAACGCCTCGGACCCCGGCTTGAGGATCAGCACCACCCCCACGAAACCGACGAGAAGCGCCGCCACCCGCCACGGCCCCACCCGCTCGCCCAGCAGAACGACGGACAGGAGCACGACAAACAGCGCGTTGGTCTGGCCCAGCGTCGCCACCGTGGCCAGTTCCAGCCGCGCCAGTGCCGAGTAGAAGAAGAGCTGCGCCAGCGCCACAGCGACCCCTCGCCCGACCGCCAGCGGCCAGTTCTCGATCCTGAGCGACGACCCGCGCAAGCGCAACTCTCCAGTCCAGATCAAGAGCGCCAGCGACGGCACGATCCCCAACACGTTGCGATAGGCCGAAAGCTCCGGCGCGGCATAGCGCGCCGACAGCACCCGCACCAGAAGGCTCATCACGTCGAAGCACAGGATCGCCAGCAAAAGAAGGCCAATCGCCTTGAGCGCCCGCCGAAACTCGGTCTGATGAAGTGTCTCCAGGCTCATCGCGCGCCTCCTCGCCCCATCAAACCCGATTGTCCCGCAGGGGCAAGGCAAGCGCCCCGGACACCCCCAAAAGCGACGCAACGGAACACCGGCAAGCGAAAAAATCACCCCTGCCCCCATTTCTCCCTTGATCGACTCGGGCACACCGCCTAGATGCGCCTCACTTTCGGGACCGATCCCAACTTCGATGGCATCGGGGGGGCGCTAAGGGACCGACTGGATTCAATCTGCTGGAAAGAAGGGGAGCGCCATGAAAGACGCCAACCTCTTCCAACTGGGGATCGGTCTGGAAACAGGCGCCCATGAGGAAGACACCGCCCGCGGTCTCGATGCCGCGAACGACGACGGGCCCTTTGCCCGTGACATTTTCGACAACAGCCGCGATGACCATTTCATCCGCCGCGACGGGTCGGTCTTTGCCGGCACCCATCTCATCATCGAGGTGGTGAACGGCACCGGACTCGATGACGAGGCGCGCATCGGGCAGGCGTTCCGCGATTGCGTGGACACCTGCGGCGCGACGCTTCTGCACATCCACACGCACAAGTTCTCGCCCCAGGGCGTCTCTGGCGTGGCCGTGCTCGCCGAAAGCCATATCTCGGTGCATACATGGCCGGAAATCGGTTATGGCGCCTTCGATGTCTTCATGTGCGGTGACGCCCGGCCCTGGCTGGCCGTGGACGTGCTCAAGGCGGCGTTCGACACGCCCGATGTGCGCGTCCGCGAACTCAAACGCGGCGAAGGCGTCGTGTCTGAGGCGGGGGTGGCGGCATGAGCGACTGGTCCACCGAAACGCTCCATGCCGATTACGCGCAATCCCTGCGCATCGACCGGCTGCTTTACGACAGCGAGACCGGACACCAGCGCCTGCGCGTGTTCGAGAACCCCACCTTCGGGCGCGTGCTCACCCTCGACGGGGTGGTGCAGACCACCGAGGGCGACAACGCGATCTATCACGAGATGCTGACCCATGTGCCGATCCTCGCCCATGGCGCGGCGCGGCGCGTGCTGATCGTGGGCGGCGGCGATGGCGGCATGGCGCGCGAGGTTCTCAAACACGCCAGCGTCGAACATGTCACCATGGTCGAGATCGACGCCGGCGTGGTGGAGTTCTCGAAAGAATACCTGCCCACCCTCAGCCAGGGCGCCTTCGATGATCCCCGGCTCGACCTCGTCATCGCCGACGGGGCGGAGTTCATGAAAACCACCACGGGTGGCTTCGACGTGATCGTCGTCGATTCCACCGACCCCATCGGCCCGGGCGAGGTGCTCTTTACCGACACCTTCTATGGCCATGCCAAGCGTGCCCTGGCCCCGAACGGCATTCTGGTGACGCAAAACGGCGTGCCCTTCCTGCAGCCGGACGAGCTCACCAACACCATGCGCGCCTTCCGCGCGCTCTTTGCCGACGCCACCTGCTACCTCGCCACCGTGCCCACCTATGCGGGCGGGCCGATGGCCTTTGGCTGGGGCACCGACGGCGATGCGCGCGCCACCCCGCCCGACGTGCTCAAGGGGCGGTTCGAGGCCGCGGGGCTCACACCGTTCTACTACACCCCCGCCGTGCACCGGGCCGCCTTCGCCCTGCCCGGCTATGTGCAGCGGCTGATTCCCTGACCGGAAGGGCTTGGCGATAAAGAAGGGCGAGCGAGAGGGCAGCACACGGCCGCGGTCGGGTGCGCACACCATCGGCACAGGGCACTTTATCCCGCAACGTCATCCCCGACCCGAAGTGATGCGCAACCCGTCAAAAGCACCCGGCCCGGGGACGGCCGTGTGCTGCCCGGGCGGCTCCGCCGCTGTTCCGGGCGGGGGGGCCACCCGAGTCTCGATATGTCACCATACTTGATCTTTTGCGCCAACATCCAACAAAAGGGCGGCGCCTGCCCCGGGGTGGGTGCGAAGCGCCCGCCGTCACGCCAAAGGCGTGCCGCTGGCACGACGGGCGGGGCGGGCGCTGCCCGGGCCGCAAGCGCCCCGGGCGAGGTGGGTTCG